>CAYHJH010000024.1:0-2618 GCA_964356605.1 uncultured Anaerolineaceae bacterium | reverse complement strand
TAGGCATTTCCTCAGCTTGGTTTCCAAGCCGTTCACAATCAAACGGGCAGTTGCGCCTCCCCGCATCCCCTGGTGGAAAGAAACCTTCCCTGACCGTGACCGAAAGCTCCTATAATGGCATCGCGGCCCGTCGGGCCAGAGAAGACCGCTAAGATGCGAGAGATGAGCCGAGAAGAACTCAAGGCGAAGCTGGATCAAGGGGAGAACTTCAAGCTGGTGATGACCCTCGGCGAACTCGCCTATCAGGGCAAGCACATCCCAGGATCTTTGAACCTGCACGAACCCGAGGATCTGCTCGCCAATCTCGATCCACAGGAGGAGGTGGTGGTTTACTGCTCCGACAAACTCTGCTCCTCCAGCATCATGGCCTATCACTTCCTCAATAATCGGGGGTACAAGAATCTGTGGAGATATTCCGGTGGGCTCTCAGAGTGGGAGCAGGCCGGCTATCTGCTCGTAGGCGAGCTGGTCGGATAGGCGCATCGTTGGCCTGATTAGGCCCTGGATGGTAAGTTGTGCCCCTTTCAAGGTGCTGTCTGATTCGATCGCCTAGCCTCCGGCCCCACTGGTTCGAAGCGCCAAGCACTTGCAGTCAAGCTGAGCAGGCCAAGTGAGCGACCAACAACGGTCCCATCCCCCGGCCGGCTGCGTTGAGACACCCATAGGAGGGCTCTAACATGGACATCATGGTCCAAGCGCGCAATCTGACTAAGACTTTCAAACGCCCGGACGGCTCGGAAGTGCAGGCCGTCAAAGGAATAGACCTCGAAATCCGCAGAGGCGAGATCTTCAGCCTGCTGGGGCCGAACGGCGCCGGCAAGACGACCACGATCTCCATGATCAGCGGGCTGCTGGAACCCACCCGGGGCGACGCAACCATCGGAGGCCACTCCATCACCCAGGAGCCGCTTCAGGCCAAGAAGCTCATGGGCGTCGTGCCCCAGGAAATTGCCCTCTATCCCACGCTGAGCGCTCGGCAGAACCTGGAATTCTTCGGCAAGATGTACGACTTGCGCGGCGCCGCGCTTGCCGCGCGGGTGGAGGAGGTGCTGGATTTCATCGGCCTCACCGATCGGCAGAAGGACAAAGTGGATACCTTCTCGGGCGGCATGAAGCGCCGGCTCAATGTGGGCGTGGGTCTCCTGCATCGCCCGCAGCTGGTCTACATGGACGAACCTACCGTGGGCATCGACCCTCAAAGCCGCAGGAAGATCCTGGACACGGTCAAGCAGCTCCGCGATGAGCAGGGCATGACCGTGCTGTACACCACCCATCTAATGGAAGAGGCCCAGGAGCTGAGCGACCGGGTTGGTATCATCGACCACGGCGAAATCATCGCGCTGGGAACACAGGGTGAGCTCATCCAGCGGGTCGGGGAGGAGGATCAGCTGGCCTTCACCGTCGGCGATCAGGTCGTGGAGGACGGCCTCCTGCAGCAGATCAAGAACGATGTGGAAGGGGTAACGCTGGCCCGCTATGACCCACCGGGCGAAGAAGGAGAGAACAAGACGAATTCGAGCGGCTTGATCATTGTCAATGCCAAGCGAGGCCGCAAAGCGTTGCCCGATATCATCCAGCTCACCAATCGGGCCGGGGTCGAGATCCAATCGGTGGAGGTCCGCGAGCCGGACCTTGAAGCGGTCTTCTTGAACCTGACCGGGCGGGCCTTGCGGGATTAATCGGATTAACCCCAATGCCCTGTCGCCCGGCCGGAGACAAAGCGTGCGCAAGATCCTGACGATCGCCTGGAAGGAGATCTACACCACCTTCACCGACCGGAATCTGGTGTTGATCATGGTCGCCTCACCCCTGGCGCTATCCACCATCGTGGCGCTGGCCTTCGGGGGTCTGGGCGGAGGCGACGTTCCGATCGCAGACATCCCGATCGCCGTTGTGAATCACGATCAGCCCGGGGCTTTCGGTTTCAGCTACGGTAGCATTTTTGTATCCTTGCTGATTCCGGGCGCTTCGGAGGGCGAACTCGAATCGCCCGCCTGCGAACTGTTCGAAGGCGAAGAGGCCCCCACGGGAGGGGTCACCCTCATAGATCTCACCGAAGCAGTCAAGTTCGACCAGAACCTGGCCGATTCGCTCGTGGAAAGCGGGCAGGTGGACTTCGGGCACATCGTGCCGGACAGCCAAGCGTACGTCGATGGGGTGGCGAAGGCAGCAGTCGATCGGGGGATCTACACGGCGGTCCTCATCATCCCAGAGGACTTCACCCAGCGCATCTCGTATGTTCCCGTCACTCACCCCGAACTGGAGCAGACCGGCCTCACGGTGTATGCCAACAGCGGCAGCCCAATCGCTTCCGGTGTGGTGCGCAGCATCGCCGAAGGCATCACCAATCAGATTGCCACGGGCAACATCGCCATGGCATCGTCTCTGGAGGAGATGCAGGCTGCCTTCGGCCCGGCCGTTCTGACACAGGTAGACCTATCCTCCGCGTTTGCCTGTGCCTTCACGCCGGCCAGTAACACCGTCCGCCTCGATCCCCGGACCGTTGAGGGTTCCTCGGAGGGAGGCGCCACGAAGGGAATCCTGGTCTGGGTGGGCTCGGCCCAGGCGATGTTCTTCGCCCTGTTCACCGCCCAATTCGGCGTCCTGGGCCTGCACAA
>CAYHJH010000023.1:0-15060 GCA_964356605.1 uncultured Anaerolineaceae bacterium | reverse complement strand
TACGATCCGCAATCTGTTCCTAGGCTTAGGGTTGGAGCCTCCGAAGACAGTCGAGGATGCGGCAGCCGGCATTGCCGCTGCAGCAGGAAGTCCGGTCGTATGACCCGAGTAGCCCTGATCACCGGGGTGGCGGGTGGGATCGGCAGGGCGACGGCCAAACTCCTTCTCACGGAGGGCTGGCAAGTTATCGGCATCGACGTGGCTACGATGGACGAATTCCCCAATGATGCCGAATCATGGGAATTCGATATTGCAAGGCCGGAATCCATTGACGCAATCGCTCAGCGGCTGGAAAGGCAAGTCGGGCGGCTTGATGCGCTGGTGAACAACGCGGCGGTTCAGGTCTCCAGACCAATATTGGAGACCAGCCTGGAAGACTGGGAGCGCGTCTTTCAAGTCAATCTTCGAGCCGCCTTCGATCTCACCTGCAAAGTTTTCCCGCTCCTCAAAGCCTCCCGCGGCGCGATTGTGAACATCAGCTCTGTCCACGGACTGGCGACTTCGAAGAACATCGCCGTCTACGCGGCCAGCAAGGGCGGGCTGCTGGCGCTGACGCGGGCCATGGCGCTGGAATTCGGCGGGGAGGGCGTGCGGGTGAACGCGGTGTTGCCGGGCGCTGTGGACACAGCGATGCTGCGGGGCGGGCTGAGCCGAGCCCACCTGCACGGGAGTACTGTCGAAGAGAAGCTTGAGGAGCTAGGCCGCCGCACCGCGCTTGGGCGGGTGGGCCGGCCAGCGGAGATCGCCCGGGCCATCCTGTTCCTGGCGGATAGCGAGCAGTCCTCTTACATCACCGGCCAGGGGCTCGTGGTGGACGGCGGCGCGCTGGCCCGGTTGAGCACGGAGTAGCCCGCATGGATCCGCGCGAACCCCCGCACATGACCTCCCGCGCTTCTCCGTATTCTGCGCTTGCCTGACGGATCCCCACTCCCGCTGATGGCCTGGCTTCCCTTCCTCACCTATGTCACCCTCTGCTTCATGCTGGCGAACCTTCGTCCTGGAAGGACCTGGCGCCAGGCAGCGCTGCGGGGAAGCCTGATCTGGGGGGCCTATGCGCTGGTCGTGGTTGAGGTTCTGAGCCTGGCCTCGCTCTTGCCACCAAACCGGCCGCCGCCCCGTACTTGCTCCCCATGAACCGCGAGGCGGCTCACCAAAGCGCGGATGGCTCGAAGGATTGTTGAAACTGGGTGGCGATGCGGCCGGCGGCATGAGGCTAGTGAGCGTTCTAGGAAAGAAGATGAAGCCAGCGCTGCGGCGGTTGACCCCAGCCCCGATCTGGCGGGAGGGCTCTCGGCTCTACTGGTGGTGGCATAACCGCGGTCGCCACCGAGGAGCGGCAACCTTCAGCGCGCGCTGGAGGGAGAGCCGGCGTGCCCTGGAGTCCTTCCGACAGCGGTACCGCGGGGAGCGCTGCTTCATTCTGGGCAACGGGCCCAGCTTGCGTGTGACCGATCTGAGCCTGCTGGGGAGGGAAACTACCTTCGGGACCAATCGGATTTACCTGCTCTTTCAAGAGCTTGGATTCACGACCACCTTTTACACGGCGGTGAACACCCTGGTGATCGAGCAGTGCGCCGCGGAGATCCGATCGCTCAACATCCCGAAGTTCCTGACCTGGCGCGCGCGGGGCTGGGTGGCGGAGGATCGAGGGGTGGTCTTCCTGGACACCGATTACACCGGGCCCGAGACTTTCGCCCAGGACCTAACCTCGCGGGTCTTCGAAGGGGGCACCGTCACCTACGTGGCCATGCAGATGGCCTACTATATGGGTTTTTCTGAGGTCATCCTGGTGGGAGTGGATCACAACTACGCCAGCCAGGGCCCGGCCAACGAAATCGTCATCTCTGATGGCGAGGATCCAAACCACTTCCACCCGGATTACTTCGGCAAGGGCTTTCGCTGGCAACTTCCCGATCTGGAGGCCTCCGAGCGCTCCTACCGGCTGGCCCGGGAGGCCTTCGAGCGGGATGGTCGCCGGATTCTTGATGCCACTATCGGCGGCAAACTCTCCGTCTTTCCCAAGGAAGACTACGCTTCGTTCTTCGGCAAATGACCCGACCCAGAGGCATGAAGGCTCGGTGGGGGCGATGTCTCCACAGGTCCTTCAGCGGATCCATGGATATGCCACGCAGCCAGCCTTGGTACTCCCACCCTCCAAGAACTTCGAGGCAGAGGCACTGAGGATCATGCCGCGCTCCCGAACTGCCCAAATCCTGCTGACCTACTCGCCGGCGATCCTGGCGTTCGTGCTCATGCTGCCAAGGCTTGGCTCCGCGGAGTTTGGGCTGTTCGACGACGGCGAGACGCTGCTCGTTGCGGAGGAGATCGATGGGGGCGACTGGGACATCCTTTCCGGGGAGGCCAGCGCAGGCAGATTCAGGCCCATGAACTGGCTCCAGTATTCGCTGGTCTATTCGCTCAGCGGGCCACAGCCGGCGGCCTTTTTCCTCTGGAATGCGCTGGTGCTAGTCGTGATCACCGTGGAGCTGATCGCCTTGGTGAAGCTTTGCGGCGGCTCGACGTTGCAGGCTTGGCTGAGCGGATTTCTCCTGGTTCTCTCCGGCCCCATAGTGGAGAACGCCTACACGCTATCCAAACCGGAGCTGTTGCAGTCGGCGCTGCTTCTGGGTGGGCTGCTCCCGTTCACCGGCCTGCGGACTGGCCAGGGCGCGTTTCTGCGGTGGGGGACCTCCGGGCTGGTGAGCGCGATCCTCTTCCTGTGTGCGATCCTGACCAAGGAGACCGCGCTGCTCATGCTGCCGATCGCCATCGCTTGGCTGATGGCGGCATACTTGCGGTTCCGCCGCGGAGGCGACGCAGAGGGACTGCGCAGAACTTTCGCCCTGGCGCTTGCCGCGCTGGCGGCGGCGGTGGTCTTCTTCATCTTGCGAGGGCAGTTCCTGGAGGTTTCGCTGGCTGGCGGAACCTATAGCAACAATCTCGAGCTTAGCCTTCCCAGGGTGAGGGATTCAGCAATCCGCTGGAGTGGCTGGCTGATCCGAAATTTCGCCTTCTTGGCGCCTTTGGGTCTGCTTGCCCTCATCGACCTCACGAAAGGAAGGATGGAACAGGGCCGCCTGATCCTGCCCTCGCTGCTTTGGACCGCCGCGTGGATCGCAATCTACCTCCCCTGGGAGTTCACCGTCGAGTACTACATGCTGCCGGTGGCGCTGGGCCTCTCAGTAATCGCGGGTGCGATCGTGGCGCCAGTGGTCCATCGGTTGAGGGGAAGCGAGGCGGCAGGACGCCCTCGCTGGGAGTGGGCCGCGATCCTTCCGGCTCTCTTCCTCTGGCTGACCACGCTTCCCAACAACCTAAGCAACGCCAGACAGCAGCTCGCCGTGGACGAGGCCAACGCCGAGATGATGGATTACCTCGCCGCGGGCTTGCCTCCGGCAGGAACGCTCATCGTGAACATCCAGCAGCGCAACGAATATGTTGAGGAGATTGAGAGTCAGCTAAGAGGGTTGCACGGGCTTAGGGAGGTCAGCGTTGAGGTGTTCGATCCGCAGCGAGACCTGCCCGCCGATGCCTCGGTCGAGACCTTGATCGCCTCTCCCGCGGTTTCGAACCAGCCGCTGCTGGCGGTTCGCATGGGGGTGGTCCAAGGGACGCAACGGGAATGGAACGAGACGTTGCAGGGCGCCATCAAGGGGCGAGCCGAGCCGGCCTTTGAGGTGGAGCGGAGCTTCCGGCTCTGGATTGTGGACCTGCCCCGGTTGCTCTGTCCACTGCTGGGGGATCGCGGCTACTGCCGCGAGGCCCGTCCGCTCATTGACGATCGGGTCTTCTCCTACGGATGGGACGTGTATCGACTCGATGCAGCCGCTCAGGAGTAGTCCGTGGATCGAAAGCTGAGAGGTTGGTGCTCTTCCGGCTGGCGCCGACCGGTCTTCTCGATTGCTATGGCGGCTGCGCTGCTGGCCGCCATCTTCTTGGTGAAAGTGCAGACGAGCCCCTGGTATGTGGGGATGGGGGACGACAGCGGGCTCTTCGCCTATGGCGGTCAGCGCATCCTCGAGGGGGCGCTGCTGTACCGGGATATCTGGGACACCAAGCCTCCGGGGGTCTTCTACCTTAACGCGCTAGCGCTGGCGCTCGGAAGCGTCACGCCGTGGGCGATATGGTGGTTCGAGTTGGCGTGGATCAGCGCGTCCTCGGTCGTATTTCTGGTCGTGCTCCAATGGCTTTCGGGGAAGGCGGTGGGGTTCGTAGCAACGCTACTCTTTGCCCTGACCGTGCTTCACCCAAGCTACTTCATGGGAGGCAACCTGACCGAGGTGTACGCGCTGCTGCCGCAGGTGCTCATCTTGGCTTGCGCCGCCATGTACTTTTCGAAACCGAGGGCCGGCTGGCTCCTGCTCATGGGGGCGGTGAGCGGTGGGGCCTTCCTTCTCAAGCCCACCTACATTGCCTTGGGGCTGGCTGCCCTTGCTGTGATCAACTACCGAAGGCTCCGTGAAGCTGGGCTAAGGGCCCTGTGGCGAGAGCTCTCGCTCCTGGGCCTCGGCTTCCTCACCCCGCTTGCGGCGGTGGCGGTCTACTGGGCCGCCCAGGGGGCGCTGGAGGACCTGTGGAACGCGGTCTTCCGGCACAACCTTGGGTATGTGGAGCAGGGGTTCTCGCTGCGCGGGCTTTACGGTACGGTTCGCATGTTCCTGCTTGTGCCGCCGTTAGCCCCCTTAAGCGCGATCGTGGCGGCCGCCGCAGGGCTCTTTGCCCACGGGCTATTGCGAGGGGTCAAAGGTCAAAAGATGCAGGCGCCGGCTGGCGCAGCAGGCGCCCATGTCAAGAGCAAGCAGGTCCCGGCGCCCATGAGCGGGCCAAGGGAGCAAGGGGAACTCAGCGTAACGCCAATCGATGCAATGCAGATCGACGCGCGGAGCTGGGTCTTCGCGTGCGCCTTCCTGGCCCTGCCTCTAGAGGTTGTCTTCGTAAGCCTCTCAGGCCGTAATTTCGGCCACTACTTCATTACGCCGCTGCCCGCCATGGCCACGGCGAGCGCCTATCTGCTTAGGAAGGTTAGGCTCTCATGGCGTACATTCGGGGAAGATAGGGCTTGGTACGCCACGTCGCTTGTGTTCCTGGGGCTGTTGTTGGGATCGTGGGGCCTGGAAGTGCTGGCCAAGGAGCTGCCATCCCTGGATCATCTGGCCGATATCGCAAGCCGCCCGCTCTATGGCAGCTATTGGACGGACGAATTGGAGGAATACGTCCTTGCAACGAGCGCTCCCTCCGACGCGGTGCTGGTCTGGGGATACAATCCGGGCCTGCACTTCCTCACGGGGCGGCGAGCCCCCTCACGATATCTCTTCCACGCGCAGTTGCTCACCGCCGCGCCCGGAGGAGAGGATCGGTTCGGACAGTTCATCCAGGACCTGCACGCCGATCCTCCAGCGCTGATCCTGGCACAGGAGGTATCGCAGCATGCGATCCCCTTCTTCGGCGCATCGGAGGCGGAGTTCTGCTCAGGATGCTCGCCAGAGGCCCTACAGGGGCTGCGCGCGCTCCGCGCCTATGTGGAGAAGGATTATTCGCTGGTCGATCGAATTGGCGACTGGCTGGTCTACCGGCGGGAGGGGTAGAGGAGATCATGGCTTGGGCGGAGCCTCCCCTGGTCAGTGTGGTGACGCCGTGCTTCAATCAGGCACGCTATCTGGAGCAGACCATCCTGTCGGTGCTTGCCCAGGATTACCCCCGCCTGGAGTACATCGTGGTCGATGGCGGCTCGACCGACGGAAGCGTCGAGATCATCCGGCGATACGCCGACCGGCTCGCCTGGTGGGTGAGCGAGCCCGACGCGGGGCAAGTGGAGGCTATCAATAAGGGCCTGCGCAGGGCGCAGGGCGAGGTGGTCGCCTGGCTCAATTCAGATGATCTTTACTACCGGCGCGACACCGTGAGCCGCGCGGCGGAGGTCCTTGGCGTTCATCCTGAGGCCGGCATGGTCTACGCGGATGGAGTGATGGTGGATGGCGACGGCCGGCTGCTCGATTGGCATCGATATCCGCAGTACGAACTCAAGGACTTGCTGGCCCTCCGAGTGCTGCTGCAGCCGACCGTGTTCCTGCGGAGGGAGATTGTTGAGGAATTGGGCTACCTGCGCGCAGACCTGGAGCTGATCCTCGACCATGAATTGTGGATCCGGGTGGCGGCGCACCGGCCGATACTGCACGTTGGCGAATTCTGGGCCGTGGAGCGGACGCATGCGGAGGCGAAGACCATCGCCCAGGCGGCCCGGTTCGTCGAGGAGGCATTTTCCCTTGTCGAGCGGCTCGAAGCGGAAGAACCCTACGCCTCCGCTATCGCTGCCGATAAGCAGGCCATCTACGCCGGCCTGCACATTTTTGCCGGGCGGCGACTGATCGACGCCGGCCGCCCGCGGGAGGCGCTTCGAGATTTCCGCCGGGCCTACGCCCTCTCCCCAAGCGACGTGCTTTCAGTTTGGTACAAAGTGGTCCAGGCGTTGGGTGGTGCGTTGGGTCTGGGGTCAGCCTTCCTGGCGTGGAGAAGGGCGCGGAGGGGCGTAACTCATCGTGGCCGGCGGCTCACAGTTGGTGCAGCGGGCGTCCATTGGGTTTGAGATAATCGTTTTCAGGGCGGCCGCAGACCGCTCTAGTGCCCGGCGAAAAACCGGGCCTAATGGCACAACGGTCTCCATACAATCGCTCTTTCGACGACGAGCGTGACATGCCGCACCTCACCATCGAGAACAGTCAAGCAGACAGTCCCGCCAGCGGGGTCAAGACTCGCAAGTTGATCGGGCGGCCTGGGAAGGGTTTTCCTGCCCTTGCCGGGCTCTGGGCTGAGGATGGGAAACCCTTGGCCCTATTGGCCTTCTTGATCAACGCCTATCTCATTTCAGCAGTTTTCCTTCCCAACCTGTCGGAAATCAACGCCTGGGACGAGGCGGCATACGTCAATTCTGGCCGGATGTTAGTGGAGGGAGAATGGCCAGCGTTTGGCGGCAACCCTCTCGTGGCTCTGTTCTACGGACTCACGTACCTTCCGTTTGCTGAATCCCCTTTCTGGCTGATCCACAGTATTTCGCTCGCCCGACTAATCCTATTCACGCTGCTCTGGCTGTGCAGCTATGCGGTGGCGCGGCAGGCAGGAGGTCTCGCGCATCCACTGATCATGGTAGGCCTGCTCTTTGTGTCGAGCATCCCGGTCTCCTTGCTGAGCTTCCCGAGCGACCCGCTCTTTGTCGCCATGGCTGCGCTGGCCTTCAGCCGAGCCCTAGTCTTCCAGCGCGAAGGTGGTCTCCGCAACCTCACC
This sequence comes from uncultured Anaerolineaceae bacterium, assembly GCA_964356605.1. Classification (GTDB taxonomy): domain Bacteria; phylum Chloroflexota; class Anaerolineae; order Anaerolineales; family E44-bin32; genus JADFRG01. The sequence goes on along the minus strand of CAYHJH010000023.1, from coordinate 7,782 downwards.
ATGGCTGGGCTCTGCCTGGGCCTAGCTGCGCTAGCCAGGAACGACGGACTGATCGTGGGGCTCGCGTTCCTTCTGGCTATGCCTCTGGTGGCCCCAAAGCAGAGCAAGCGTTGGAAGGTTTTCGTAGCAAGTGCGATCCCTTTTGCAGGTCTCGTGGGCGGATATGTGCTTGGCTTTGGTGTCCTTAGCGGGCGTTTCGAGTTGGGGACACTTGAACGGACTTATGACAACTTTGAGGCTGGCCATCAGATCATCTTCGCTGGGGAGGGGAATCTGAACCCGGTGATCGAGGCCAAGCTGGAGGCTCGCCGAGTTTTCGGAACGCCGGAGGATAACCGGAACTCGGTCCTCTTGGCGATCAGTCGAAACCCGGAGGTATATCTGAGTCGCCTCGAGGCGGTGGTACGGGGCTTACCGGCGCAAGTGTTGGCCGCATACGGCAAACGTACCGCATTGCCTATATTCCTCTTTGCCGCGCGAGGGGTCTGGGAATTGCTTCGGACAAAGAGGTACCTCTTTTTGGTCCTTGGTGCCATATGGACCCTTCCCGTGCTATCCGGGCTGCTCATCACCCTCTTTCGCACCGGACACTTGCAATTTCCTTTCTATGTGATCTTCTTGCTCTCAGCGGTTGGCATCGCCGGTTCCCTTGCAAACTTGGAGGCCAGGGGCGAGCAGGCGTTCTTGGGTATCAGCCTCTTGGGATTCGCGGGCTACGGAATCCTCATGAGCAAGCCGGCAGTTACCTACGCGGCCGTGGTCGTGGTCGGCGCCTTATCCATCGGCCTGTTCGCGCGAGTTTCTGGTCGGCCTGATGCGAGGACCAGGTTGCTGCCCTTGCTGTTGCTCTTCGCTGGCGGCTTGATCCTTCATGGCGACTATCCGGGACCGAAGCAACGCATCCTGGGCGTAGCAGCCGACGAGCAAGCCGTTCTTCTAATGATTGAGGAATTTGAACCAGGCACGCGAGTAGCTGCGGGTTCCCCAGGCCCGCTTTACGCAGCTCGAATGACCTATATGGGGCTGACTTCCCTGGATGTCCCCATTTTCGCTACTTCGGATGAGTTCTTGGTATGGGCAGACGCCGAAGGAATCGAGGCCGTGTACGTTGACTCGAGTCTCTCTTACGATAACCCGCTCTATTGGCAACTGATCTCTAGTGAAATCGGTCGTGGTCTTGAGCGGATCTTCGCCGGGGACGAGGGAAACATCCAGGTGTTGGTCATGAAAGACTAGCAACTACCACGGGCGATCGGTTGGTAGTGGTTCGATGTTAGTCGCGATTCCGGTCTCGGCCTTCTTCATCTTCGCACTCACAGAGTTGGGACAATCGTCCCCAATTCGGCGCGGATGGCGAGATGCCTTCCTGAAATCCGCAGTGCTTTGGGGAACGCTGGCCGCATTGATCCCCGAAGGGCTCGGCCTCTTCGCCGGGATCACCCGCACATGGCTGGCGGTCGCCTGGCTGCTTGCGCTGTCCTTGATGGTCGGGTGGGGCGTCCGCCATGGCTTGATCGGGGAGGGCTGGCGAAGGCTGCGCAGCCTAAGGCCTCCAGATAGTAGCGCTGAACGCGGTCTGATCCTGGGCCTGGCGCTGGTCTGCCTTATCCTGCTTGCGGTCGCGCTTGCTGCGCCTACAAATAATGTGGATTCGCTTGGCTATCACATGAGCCGGGTGGTTCACTGGGCGCAAAACCGCAGTTTACGACACTACGCAGCGAGTTACTATCCGCAGGTCTCCTACCCCCATTGGGCAGAAGTTGCAATCCTCAATCTACACGTCCTGTGGGGGGGCGACCGATTGGCCAACCTAGTCCAGTGGTCCAGCATGGTCGGTTCGCTCGTCGCGGTCTCGGCGATCGCGGCCAGTCTGGGCGCCTCTACCAGGGGTCAACTTGCGGCGAGCGCGTTTGCATTGAGCATTCCCATGGGCGTACTTCAATCCACAAGCACCCAAAACGACTACGCCGCTGGTTTTTGGGCAGCCTTGGTCGCGTATTTCGTCGCGCTGGATTGGACCAGGGGCCTGACCCGGCACGAATTCCTCTATCTGACGCTGGCGTTTGGGCTCGGTCTGCTGACCAAGGCGACGTTTTTCGTGTACGGCGCCCCATTCATGTTGGCCTACTTGGCCCGGAGGCTCAGGAAAGAGGGAATCGTCTCGCTGCTGCTCCGCATCGTTGTGCTGATTGGGGTAGTGTCACTGCTGAATTCGGGAGTATGGTTGCGGAATTTGATCACCTACGGTGGGCCATATGGCAGCCCACAGGTAGTCAGTGAGGAGATCGCATTTCTTGAGGCCCTCAGGCCAGGGCCGACCGACGAGCAAAGGGAAACAGTGGAACCTCCCTTGCGAGCAGAAGACTCTCACCCTGATGCCGGGATTCTGAAGGAAGTGGTGAGCTTTCTTGAATGGAGCGGGGCACGCATCGCTGAATCCGCCGCACTTAACCTCGTAACACCCGTGAAGTTCGTAAACGACAGGCTCTATGCAGCTCTTGGCCAGTTTCCATCCATCTTCCGTGATCACATACTGCGCGCCCTATCCAACGCTGCATGGAACCATGAAGACACGGCCGGAAACCCGATTCATCTGGCTGCGGTGCCCTTCTGCCTTGCGGCCCTGCTGTTCCTTGCTAGAGCGCGGCGAACTCCTGGACTTGGGTTACTATACTCATCGTTGGCCCTCAGCACGTTTCCGCTATTGGCAATCGCCATACAACTAGCGACAACTGACTTCGGAGTTCGGTTTCAATTGCCCTTCTTCATCCTTTGGGGACCTGTAGTCGGCGTCGTAGTGAGCGGGCTCGGACGAAGATGGCTGTCGGGATTCGTCGGAGCCGGATTGATCCTTAGTGCCTGGCCGTACGTCTTGCTGAACAATACTCGCCCTGTCATTGGTCATACGCCTTGGCCGACGCGGGTAAACAGCGTATTCACGGCTCCACCGCAGGAGATCGCGTTTGCCGCTTGGCCCGAGCTTCAGGAACCCTACATGGCCGCCGTTGGTTTGATCGAGGCCAGGAGCTGCACTCGGGTGGCGCTGAGGATTGACTCTGGCGATCCGGAATATCTCTTCTGGTGGCTGCTTGACGCGCCCCAAAGCGGCTATCGGCTGGAGAATCTCAATACCGACCAAAGTTTGGAGCGTTACATAGTCACCGATTTCGATCCTTGCGTCGCAGTCTGCACAATCTGTGGGAATCGGACGGAGCTCGGTGGCCTTGCCCTTGTGACCGACTTCTCCGGAGTTCGGATATTCGCGCCGCCTGGAGAGGACGGCCCAGACTAGAAGGTGGTTCTGCTCGCCGCTTGCGTGCCATGCATTGAGCACGATGGCCGGACACTAGGTCGTGCCCAGCCAAGGCGACTCACCGTTATCGAACCAATTACCGAGTTTCGGCGCGCCTCGGGTCAGTGCGGAACTCGTACCGGTGGTGGACTTGGGCTTTGGCATGTGGCTGGGCAAGCCGCGGTGATGGCCAACCCGAAGTCCGAGGCTTGCGCTGGAGGAGCTTATCATTGTTCTCAGAACTATCACGGACCTCATCTCCGCGGCAGCCTCCGATCCCAGCCCCCAGTTATCTCGGAACCCATGCGTGCTGCAGTTGACTTCGGGCTAGAATTCGCCTAAGTCTGAGCATGCTGGTATCAGTCGTGACGCCCTCACTTAATCAGGCTCAATACCTCGAGGCTGCCATTGTATCCGTGCTGGAGCAGGATTATGCTCACATCGAATACCTCGTAGTTGACGGTGGCTCAAACGATGGAAGCCTCGAGATCATCCAGCGCTACGCAGACCGGCTGAACTCGTGGGTATCAGAGCCCGATACCGGGCAGACCGACGCGATCAACAAGGGATTTGCCCGAACATCGGGTGAGGTGATGGCATACTTGAACTCAGACGACCTGCTACGTCCGGGGGCTATCCGGGAAGCGGTTGAATACTTCGAAGCGCACCCAGAGGTGGGGATGGTCTATGGCGACGCGGATTACATCGACGAAGAGGGTGAGGTGATTGGAAAGTTCCCCGCTGCACAGACCGATTACAAACGCCTGCGCCGGGGGTATGTCCACATCCCGCAGCAGGCGGCATTCTTCCGGTCGAAGCACTGGAGACAGGTCGGGCCGCTCGACCCCTCTTTCAACTTTGCCATGGACTATGATCTCTGGGTGCGCATCGCGGCCATCAGCCCTATTCGCTACCACCCGCGAACATGGGCAGCGTTCAGGCTGCACCGTGAAGGGAAGACGCTGGCGGCTCCCGACTTGTGTTGGCCGGAGATGATCCGCGTTCACCGACGTCTCGGGGGAACTTGGTTTTCGATCATCTACGCAAAATACCTGGTCCGGCGGTTCCTGCAGCCGGTATGGCCATTGCGCCTAAAGGCACGCATGTGGGCGTCCCAGCGGTCGACGGCGAGGGGTACAGAGCCAAGAGCGGACTGAGGTTGCGGTCGGTCCGCTGGATCGCGCTCGTTGTCGGCCAAACCTTTGTCGCTGGCACTGAGGCTGACTAGTCCTGTGATCTCAACTCTAGGCTACACGTCGATCCTACTGCCTTGAAAACCACAATTCCAGTCCAACACTTGATCTTGATTGCAAGCCTAGCAGTCGGGCGGCTGACGTTGAGCATACTCGTTTACCGGAATCCGGCACCGGCGTATTTCCCCGACTCGGCCGACTACGAGCGTCTCGGTATTGGGTTATTGGAGATGACCTCGTATAGGTGGGAAGCAACCGATGAAGTCGAGCTCTTCCGACCACCCGGCTACCCCGCTTTCATTGCCCTGGTTTACGGCGCTCTCGGAAAGTATGCTGGCAACTTAGCGCTTGTCCAATTGGGTCTGGGGGGAATGATGGCCTTGCTGCTTTTCGACGCAATGCGGAGGCTCCACTCGTCCAGGGCCGGTCTGATCGCGGCCGCGCTCTATCTCGCGGATCCCTTTTCTGCCGTTTGGGCTCTCCCGGTGCTCTCGGTCACCCTGTTTTCGGCACTCATGGCAGTCGGCTTATATAGCCTGATCCGATGGAGACAGTGGGGAAGGGGCCACTGGTTAGCGCTGGCAGGGATTTCTGGGGGGATAGGTTCCCTCGTCAGGCCAATTGGTGTGCTCTTACTCCCACTTTGGGCCATCTTTACTCTTCTTGGCTGCAGCCGCATTCCACTCTCAGGCCGCCGCCAAATCTCTCGCGGCTCCCTTAGAAGTTCAGTAGTCTTTGGAATAGCGTTCCTTGGGATTGTGATCCCGTGGTCTTTCCGGAACGAGCTCCTATGGGACACATTTGGCGTTTCCTCGGTCGCTCAATACAACCTCGAGTATTATCTCGCGCCAGCCGCGATCGCAGAGCGAGACCGGGTCAGTTTGGAAGAGGCCCGTTACCGGCTAGATCCCCCAGCAGAACTGTCCGGGGTGGCCCGCTCAATATGGCATATGAAGGTGATTTGGGAAAACCCCCTCCCGTATCTAAAGTCCCATCTCAGGGGTGTCGTACATACCGTTGCTGGGATCGAATACGTCCGGTGGTTTGCCTTTATTGGAGAACCGGCGGAGAGGCTTGAATTGCTGACCGAGCTACGGTCCGGGGGTCTGCTTCAAGGCGTAGCGCTCTTGGCTCGTGCCTTCGGAGAAGAACCACAAGTAGCTACTGCGTTCGTGCTTAGTCTCGCATATCAACTGCTGCTTTACATCGCTAGTTTCGTCGGCTTCAGGCGTTTCTATGGTCGAGCCAGATGGACGAGCCTACTGCTTGCCGCGACGAGCATAGTCTTCATCGTCTTGCCCGGCCCAGTCGGCGAGCCCAGGTTCAGGCTTCCCGTGCAGCCGATGCTAGCCATGTTCGGCGCCTCGGCGGGGGATGGGGATGAGGATCTCTAGCAAACGTCCTGCATTCTTGTTGCTCAGCGGGTTGTCGTGGCTGGACATCCTCATCCTCGCTCTTCTCATCGCAGTCTACGGCCTGCATGCATCACGACTTGGCAGCTGGATCATGGATGACGCCGGTATCTCCTTCACTTACTCACGGAATCTGGCGATGGGCAACGGACTTGTCTCACAACCGGGCAGGATTCCGGTGGAAGGGTACTCCAATCCCCTCTGGGTCCTGATGCTTGTCCCCTTCTTCTGGCTTGGGCTTTTCGACCCGATCATCACGCCCAAGGTGGTCTCTGGCCTGCTAGTGGCGATCGGGATCATCTTTCTCTACGCTGGAGCCCGCCGCGTCCTCGCATCGCGGGTGCTCGCCGCCATTGTCTGCGGCCTTCTCGTAGTGAATACCTCCTTCGTAGTCTGGACGGTCTCGGGCCTTGAGAATCCTCTTTACGCGCTGCTGGCCATCCTGATGTTCTGGCTCGTCATCGATGGACAGGAGTCGCGGAAGCTGCCGCTGCATTTGGGGTTGCTGGCTGGATTGGCCGGCATGACGCGGCCCGACGGCATTGTATTCGTCCTTGTCCTCCCGCTCTACTTGGCCGTTGAGGGTCTTCATCGGCGCCGAGAGGCCGGGCGGGACAAGCGAGGTCTGCTCCGCGCATTATGGCAGTTCGTGGTTCCTTTCGCGCTAATCATAGGGGGCTATGAGGTTTTCAGGATCCTGTATTTCCACGATCTGCTGCCAAACACGTACTACGCCAAAGCGGAAGGAGCTTTCCGACCTCAGATCTGGGCCATGGTTGCGACTCTGCACCCCGACTATTTCGATGAGATCACGTCGTTGTGGGAGTCTGTGCTTGGCCGTCTGGCGATGCCAGGATTCCTGGCCATGCTCGTTTCGGTAACACACTTCATGACGCGTCGACGGTTCGAGGCGTGGCAATGGTCAGGGCTGGTCGTCTTCATACCTGGTGCTCTTGCTTACACTCTGCTTCCTAAGGACTGGATGGGCGAATACCGGTTTGCGACGCCCGTTATCCCTTTCTTCTACTTGCTCATCGTGCAGTTGGGACTGGCCTGGTCAGAGTACGTACCAGTCACTAGTCGCTTGCAGCGTGTCGTTCTCATGCTGGCCCTGATCGCCTTCTTGGGGGCGAACGTGGGACGTCACAGTCGACGGACGCGCAACTTCGCCTTAAATCCCCCGACGCCGTTCAACACCATCGTGGAAGCTTATGCCAACCGGTTCAACGAGTACGCTCGGCGGCTGGGCCTGGACAGCGCCTCGATCCTGTTGCCCGACATGGGGGGAACACTCTACTACTCGAACCTCACAGTGTATGACCTGGGCTCACTGACGGACCGCACGATCGCGCGGACCATCCATACCAATCCTCACGCGTTCCATGATTATGTGCTCGAGCAGACCCGGCCCACATTCATCGTCACCTACAGTTCATGGGCTGAATTCGCTGATCTCGATGCGGACCCCAGGTTTCGACGCGACTACCTGCCGATCGAGGAGTCCTTGGATCCAATCCTGCTGCAGTCCAATGCGGAAATCTACTCGGGGACCTATGTGAGACGAGATGCGGTCCCAGATGCAGCCGCGCTCGAGAGGCTTCTGACTCCGGATCAATGATGGGAGACGGGACCCGAGCAGGATCCAGAAGGACGCCAAGGTGTCAAGCAGATCATGGCACGCACAGTGCGGCGGGCGAAGCCCGCGCGGGCTCTGCCTGGAGTGCCATAGGCATCCGGCGCCTTGTGCGGGCCTGGATTCAACTTCTAAGTGCAACGGGACTTCCGAATAGTACCTCGGCTGGTGAGAGGAAGGCGAGGCATTTGCGTGGTCGATGGTTGAGTTCGGCGGCTATGGCCTCCAGCTCTTCTTGGGCGACGCGCCTCA
>CAYHJH010000022.1:0-15434 GCA_964356605.1 uncultured Anaerolineaceae bacterium | reverse complement strand
GTGGACCCGGCGATGTCGATGCCGGGATGGTAGCTGGTGAACGGCGTCCCCGAGAGGTAGGTGGCTGTGGTAGGCCAGATGAAGAAACCCTCACCGATGGGCCCGTCCGACACCGACCCGCAAGCCCCGGGCCCGGCGACTCGAGCCACCGCCGGGTTAGCCCGGGTGATTCGCGGGGCGCTCCAGGTCACAAACTCGCGTCGGCCCCCCGGAATGATCAGCCCTGTGCCCGGCTCAATCTGCGGGTTGGCAGGGTCGATGTCTTGGGGCAAGTTGTTCCCCGGCCAGTCTATGATGTCCTGGGCGGTGACGTCGAAGTAGGTGGCCACCCCGTTGAGCCCGTCACCGGTGTTCCACTCATAGTAGGTGCCGTCCACGGGCAGGATGTTCAGTTCCTGGCCCGGGCGCAAGCTGTGGGGGTTGTCCTGAAGGACGTTGAAGTTGCCCCATAGAAGCGTCTCGGGTTTCAACTCGAACTTCTCGCCGATCCCGAAGAGTGTATCGCCCGGCTGGACGACGTACTTGATGATCTCGAGGCGAGGGCGCTCAGGGAAGATCGTGCGGATCATGGCGCGGCGCGAGATCGAACCCTGGGAAGAGGGCTGCAAGGGGAAGGGTGGCAACGCCTCGAGAGTCACTTGAGTCCCGCTCGCAGCCGTCTCTGGAACCCTGGCCGGCGCGGTTCTGTATTGGGCACTCCCCGCTGCTTCGGTATTCTCACGAGATTCCGATCGAAGGGCAGAATGCGCCACCCACGCGGCTGTGGCGAGCAGCGCAGCTGCCCCTAGCGCGCCAAGCATGCCAAAATTCCGCTGCGGCGCAGCCGCTCGAAGATTTGGCAACAGCCGAACAATCCTGTGGTAGATGGCCTGCAGGCGGGAGCGCACGAAGGCTGCAACCGGAGGTGCGGTTGGCTCAGGGCCAGACATGGGCAGAAGGGTATCCTCTACATTCCGCAGGTCAACCCGCCGTTTGGCGTGTGCCTGCCGCGTTCGCCGAGTGCCGAGGGATATCCTTCCAGGCGCGCAGGGAGTTAGAGGCCCGCGAAAAGGCCAGCGGCGGACACACCCTCTCCACGCACGAAATACCCAAGGCGACCGCCGCGAGGCTCTGTCGTCGATGGGTTTGGTCAGGACGCAGAAGTTACTAGCTTGCCGAAGTACTCGTGTCGGCCATCGCCGCCGGCGGCCCGGACCGCCGCTTCCAGATCGCGGGCTGTCAGCATGGTCGGGTTGTAGAACACGCGGCCAACGCCGGTATTGTGGTCGACATTGGCATCGACGACACCCTCCAGGCTGAGCAAGCTGTTCCGCACTCTGGCCGCGCAGTTCGGGCAGCCCATACCCCTTATGAGCATGTGCCCAGCGGAGAGCCGGGCCTGCTCCTGTGGTGTGGCGTGCTTTTCGATTGGCTCGACGTGGCAGTTTTCGGTTTCACTCACCTGGCATCTCCCCTCATCAGGCAACTGCGTACGACTGGGCTGGCGCGCTCGCTAGTGGCAAGCGTCCCCGTGACCTGCGTGCGCGTGGGAGCCTGAGGCTTCTGCGTACTTGGCCGGCTTCTGGTCGAAGGCCTGCTTGCAGCCGGGGCCGCAGAAGTAGTAAGTGGTGCCCATGTATTGGGACTTCCACTGCGCCTTGTCCTCATTCACCTGCATCCCGCAGACGGAATCCTTTGCCATCTTGCTTCTCCCTTCTATGTGCGAAGATATTGTCAGTAGGCCGGGTCAGGCTAGTCCAGGCCCACTCTGCCTCTCAGTGTAGGCCGGGGCGTTTGGAGGCCCAAGGGCCGTCTGGCCTCCCGCGGTATAGGCGGTTCGGCGGGCGGCGTAGGCCTGCCCGCGGAACAGGCCATGCGGCCGGGCCCAATACCACTTATGGCCGAGTTCTCCTTGGGATGGCGGCTGTCATCACCTGCGTATGACGGCCCGTTCGGCGCTTTGACGGGACCGCGTTTTCCGCAAGCCTCGGGATCGTAGGTCACTGTCCGAGCAAGGAGCTGCGAACGCAAGGCGGTCCCTAATGTTGGTGCTCGCCAGGCTTGCAGGCGCCGTGTTCCGGTCCGGCCAGGCGAAGCACGGACTGATCTGCGGGGGCCCCCAAGCAGGGGACCCCGCTCCGCGGGCCAGGCATCATGCCATGGCGATGGGCTCGGAGGTTTCCGCCGGCCTGTCCGTGGACGTGAGCCATTTGGCGCTAGGAAGCTCCTCTAAAGCCAGATAAGGTGAAGGGGCAGGTCGGAGGGAGCCAGGGCTGCCGGACCGGGGATCGGTGAACCTGCATGCGGCCAAGAGGAGATGACGTGGAGCAGCGACTGCAGCCAGTGGAGGCGGACTCGGCCGAGAACGCCAGGGCGGGGACCGGGTCTAGATTGCGGCGGTCAATACCCCTAATGGCCCTCGGTCTCAGCCTGGCCTTGAACGCGCTGCTGCTGGCGCTATGGATGTCTGACCGATCCGGCCGCTTGCCCCCGGAATGGAAGGCGGACCCGAGTGCCGCCCCGGCAGCCGTGGAGTCGGATTCCGGGCCGGACCCCGAGTGGCTGCTGGAGCAGGTCAACCCCGGCGCCGGCTTCGAGTTGCCCGCTCACTACGGCGACCTGGGCCCGCGCATGATCCAGGCAGGAGCCATCGACCCGGACCGATTCGTGCAGGTCTTCCGGGAGGCGGGCCGGCCCCTGACCAGGGACCAGCTGACCGCCCTCTTGAGCGGGAGCGACGCGCCTCTGGTGATCGATCGGGAGAACGGCCACTTTCTGCTCAACTTCTTCTGGGCGCTGGGTCTGGTCAACCGCAATCCCCTGCTCGAGGCCGGACCCCTGATGTCCTACAGCCAGGGTGATATCGGCCGGTTCGCCTCCACGGGCGGCTGGACCCTGGGGGCGCGGCCGGCGACGGAGCTGTACTCCAGCGCGAGCATCCTGGAGCTCACTCCGGAGCAGCATGAGCTGGTCGAACGGGTGGCCAGCCAGGTCTACAGGCCGTGCTGCGACAACCATGCTGCCTTTCCGGACTGCAACCACGGCATGGCGATGCTTGGGTTGCTGCAGCTGCTGGCCTCCCAGGGAGCCTCGGAGGGGCAAATGCTCGAGGCGGCCAAGTACGCCAACAGCTTCTGGTTCCCCCAACAGGCGATGGAGGTAGCGGCCTTTTTCCAGGTGACGCAAGGCCTGGCCTACAAGGAGGTGGCTGCCAGTGACGCGGTGGGGCGGGACCTGTTCTCCGGCACCGGTTTCAACGACCTGCATAACTGGTTGTCGGAAAATGGCCTGCTGCAAGAGGTCCCACGCCAGGGCGGTAGCTGCGGCGTCTAGGCACCGTGGAGCAAACGTCCCCAAGCCCGTGGTCATCCTTACAGGGTAGCTCAGCTCCCTCGCGCTCATGGGCGCCCCTGCTGACGCAGGAGACTGACAGCGGGCCGGTCTTGAAGACCCTTGAGGCGCGGCCCGGCTCGGTCGCTTCGGCCCACATGCTGCCCCAGCGGCGCGCGGGGAGGCGCGCGGCCATCGGGCTGATGGCCCTGGGTGGAGCGACCCTCGTCCTGGGGCTGCTCTGGGGCCTCGGCCTGAAAAGGCTGTCAGATCCAACCGCCGAGGACTTGCCTCCCTCCCTGGCCGGACTGGCGCTGCGCTCAGCCGGCTACGGTGCCGAGGCGGTGGCGGAGGTCGCACGCCTACACCGCAGGCAATTTCCGCTGACCACGGGCGCGGTAGGCAGCTACGGCCCCCAGGCTGAGGTCACGGTGTGGGCGGCGGGGACGCTTTCGGGCTTCCTGGCCCGGGCCATGCTGAACCAGATGGAAGAGAGCATTGCCCAGGGAAACTCGCCCTTTACCCCGGTTGGCATGTCCGCCATCGACGGCCGCCCGGTCTACGAGCTCACTGGCATGGGCCAGACCCACTACTATTTCCAATCCGGGGCCCGCGTCGTGTGGATCGCCGCCTCACACGAGGTGGCGGGCACTGCGCTGCGAGAGGCGTTGCAGTTCTACCCATGAACTCGAGGAGGAGCGGGTCGTGATCGGAGACATCGGCCTCATCGCCCTGGTATTGGGCTTTCTGTTGTCGGTCTACGCCGCGGCGGCCGCGGCCTACGGCGGCCACACCGGTCGGTCGGCTTTGGTCGAGAGCGCCCGGAATGCGGTCCTTGGCGCCTTCGGCATGCTCACCCTGGCCGTGCTTTCCCTTGTGTACTCCCTGGTGACCCTGGACTTCTCCCGGGCCTACGTCGCCGACGTTAGCAGCCGGGCCATGTCCAGCTTCTTACGGGCCACCGCTCTATGGGGCGGCCAGGCGGGGTCGATCCTCTTTTGGGCCTGGATCATGGCCGGGTTTGTGGCCATTGTGAGCCTGAGGAAGTGGGATCGAGATCGGGAGTTGATGCCCTGGGTCATCGCCGTGGCCATGGGCACGACGACCTTCTACGTCGGGCTCTCCGTCTTTGTCTCCAATCCCTTTGCCAAGCTCTGGCTAGAGCAGGGCGCCAACGAGCTCACCCCGGCGGTCTTTCGACCGGAAAACGCCGTCCCCTATGTTCCGGAGGACGGGCAGGGGCTCAATCCTCTCTTGCGGCATTTCGGCATGATCCTCCACCCACCGACCACCTACGTGGGGTTTACTGGCTTCGTGATCCCCTTCGCCTTCGCCATGGCGGCTCTGATCACGGGGAAGTCCAGCCAGGACGATTGGATCCTGACCACCCGAAGGTGGACTCTGCTCGCCTGGGTCTTCCTGAGCATCGGGCTGATCCTGGGTGGCCGCTGGGCCTATGACGTGTTGGGATGGGGTGGGTTCTGGGGCTGGGATCCGGTAGAGAACGCGATGCTCATGCCCTGGTTGACCGGGACAGCCTTCGTGCACTCGGTCATGATCCAGGAGAAGCGGGGCATGCTCAAAGTCTGGAACATGATCCTGATTATCCTGACCTACGCCCTGGTGATTTTCGGGACCTTTATTACGCGAACGGGGCTGGTCAGCTCGGTGCACGCTTTCGCCAAGTCCGCACTCGGGCCGGCGTTCTTCCTGTTCATTGGGGTCACCTTCCTGGCCTCCATGGGGCTGCTGTTCCGCCGCCTGGACACCCTTCGGGCGGATCACGAGCTGCAGGGTTTGCTGTCGCGAGAGACGGTGTTCTTGCTTCAGAACGTTCTATTCCTGGCGATCACCTTCGCCGTCTTCTGGGGGACGGTCTTCCCGATGATCTCCGAGCTTTTCACCGGGACGCGTATCTCAGTTGGGCCGCCCTACTACCAAAAGGTCACCGGCCCGCTGTTCGCCGGTTTGGTGCTGCTGATGAGCATGGCTCCCGTCTTCGCTTGGCGACGCCAGTCTGTGCAACTCCTGTTCCGCAGCCTGGCCCCGCCGTTTCTGTTCTCGTTGCTGGCAGGCGGTCTGTGGGCCTATGGGCACCGCCAGCACCCCGGCTCCGCACTGGCCCTGTGGCTGGTGAGCTTCGCCATCCTGGCCGTGATCTTCGAGTTTTGGAAAGGCGTGCAGGCGAGGATGCGCGCCTTGGGCGAGAGCGCATTGGTGGCTCTATCGCGCCTGTTGGCGAGGAACCGGAGACGCTACGGCGGCTATCTGGTCCATCTGGGCGTGGTCATGATCGGCCTGGCCTTCGCGGGGGACGCATTCTTCAAACAGGAGACCCAAGGGCCACTGCGTCAGGGTGAATCTCTGAACCTGGCGGGCTACAGCCTGCGCTATGAGGGGCTGCGCCAATACTATGGGTCAGACGGGCGGGAGGTGCTGGAGGCGACGACCTCCCTGTACAAGGATGGCAGGCTCATCCGGCAGCTCATGCCGCGGCGGGACTACTTCGTGGTCCAGCAACAGCCGATGACGGTGCCGGGGGTATACAGTACGCTCGGCGAGGACGTCTACGTGCTGCTGGTCGGGTGGGAGGAGATCGGTCTGCAGAGCGCCACCTTCAAGATGTACATCAACCCGCTGATCAACTGGGCCTGGCTCGGGGGCGCGCTGCTGGTGCTGGGTACCGTTGTGGCTGCCTGGCCATCGAGCGGCGCGACGGCTAGTGCCGGCTATGCCCTGCGAGCCACTCAGCGTGCTGCGGCGATGGGCCAAGGGGACTGAGCGATGCGAGACAAGGCCCTGCTCTCACTGGTGACCATCCTGGCCAGCCTGCTGGCGGCGGCTACGGTGCAGGCCCAGGGTGGGACGGGCTATCCCACCGATGATGAGGTCAACCGGATCGCCAAGCAGCTCTACTGCCCGGTGTGCCCCAACACCCCGCTGGACGTCTGCGAGACCAAAGCCTGCCAGGATTGGCGAGCCCAAATCCGGGATCAGCTGGCCCAGGGTTGGTCCGAAGAGCAGATCATCGGCTATTTCGTCGATCAGTACGGTGAGCGGGTGCTCGCCGAACCCAGGCGCGGGGGCTTCACTTCCCTGGTGTGGATCCTGCCTGTCCTCGCGGTGGCGCTCGGCGTGACGGTTGCGCTGCAAGTGGTGAGGGGCTGGCGGCAGCGAGCGAAATCGCCCCTGACCGCGGAGGAACCAGTTGCCGAGCTGCCGCCGGAGACCCTGGCCCGGCTGGAACAGGAGCTCAGGGAACTGCGCTAAGGGTCTGAAGCGGTAACCTACGGAGGCTGGTGTGGAAATCGGATCGGTTTTGTTCGGCCTGGCCCTGGCGATCATGGCCGCCGTGCTGGTGACGGATCCTTTCCTTCGGCGCCAAGCCCGCAAGAGCAGAGCGCCAGGCCCCCGGGCAAGGGAGCTCAGGCATTCGGCGCTGCTGGCCATCCGGGACCTGGACTTCGACCATCAAACCGGGAAGGTGGTTGAAGAGGACTACCAAGCATGGCGCGCCAGTTTGCTCGAGGAGGCGGCCCGGTGGTTCACGGAGGACGTAAGGGCTGAGACGGAGCTGGGGAGGGCCATCGAAGGTGGGGTGGCGACGATCCGGAAGGCAAGGTCCGGCGCTCGCTCCTGTCCATCCTGCGGTCAACCGCAGGTCCACGGCGACCAGTTCTGCGCGGGCTGCGGAGCCCCGTTCGCGGAGGCATGTGGGCGGTGCGGCGCGGCCATTCGGCCGGGTGACCGCTTCTGCTCGGCCTGCGGGGAGATGCTGGTGGAGGCCGGAGGCGAGGCGGCATGAAACTGCTGGGCCTGCTGCTCGTTTTGCCCCTTGCCATGTCCGGCGGACGCCCAGCAGGGCCGCCGCATCAGACGCAGGACGAAGCCGCAGGTTCGCAAGTCACGGGGAGAATTGTCAACGGCACGGATGGCCGGCAGGTGCCGGAGGGGCTGGAGGTCATGCTCCATACCTGGAGCGAGGTCACTGGCGAAGGCCCCATGGAGCACGGTGCCTCCGGGCCGGGAGGGGCTTTCGTCTTTGAAGACGTCCAGATCGTGCCGGGCGCGTCGTACGCCGCCATGGCGCTGTATGAGGGGGCCAGCTACTTCTCCGAGTTGGCAGTTGCTTCGGAGCAGCAGCCGCTTGCGCCCTTTGAAATCGTGATCTACGAGACCACGCCGAACCTGGAGGCGGTAAGTGTGGATTCGCTTCACGTGATCCTTGAGGCAGCCCAGGGTGGTCTGAGGGTGGCCGAGATCTACGTGCTGTCGAACCGCGGGGATCATACCGTCGCCGGCGCGGCCGAGCCAGGGGCAGTCCAAAAAGGGTCGCTCCAGTTCTGGCTGCCGGAAGGGGCCGCCAATGTGAGCTTTCCCGGTTCCGAAGGCGCCCGCTTCGTTCCGGCCGCAGAGGGCTTCAGCGATTCGGCTCCCCTGGTACCTGGGGAAGGATCGGGCCAGGTTGTGGTGTCCTATGTCCTGGCCTACGAGGACGGCCTCCGTTTTCGTCACGGCACCGATCTGCCCATCTCGGTCACGAATATCCTTGTGCCCTACGGGTCAGGCCTGAAGGTTGCGGAGGGATCCGTGGAATACGCGGGAACGCGAACGGTAGGAAACGCGGGGGCCTATGAGGTGTATCGGCTCGGTCCGATCGCGCCTGGCGAGGTCATCGAGGTCGAGCTCAGCGGAGCCCTGGCTGTCCCCGCAGCCCCGGACGAAGCCGCGTTTCCCGAGGACCCGCTCGCCGGCAAGGGGCTGCCTCTTGGGTTGGCGGCCCTAGGGACCGCGCTGCTGGGCGCAGGCGTCTGGTGGTGGAGGCGGATCTCGGTGGAGTCGGAGGAGGAAGGCCCACTGGAGGAATCCGCCGGGTCATTGGAGGGTGGCTGAGCACCTCGTCCCGGGCCGACCGGCCCGCAACTCCCTGTGGAACTGCGATTTCGTCGTCGCCCTGTCGAGGATCCTCCCCACAGGCACTCTTGCCTGCTGTGGGTGAGCCATTTCGCGCATTAGGAACCGGGGCGGCTCTGCAATAATCCCTGGTGGGGGTTCCCGGCCCAGAGGAGCAGGCATTTCCCGGCCTCCGTCCAGGAGGGTTAGCATGGGTTTGATTGGGCCAGCCGGCAGGAAAGGGGGCAGCACCTCTCGACGCGGCTTTCTCCGCATCTTGCTCTGGAGCATCGGCGCCTTTATCAGCTCGCTCCTCGGCATCCCCGTTCTGGGTTACCTGCTCTCCCCTGCACTGAAGCGCACCACTGCCGAATGGATCCAGCTCGGCCCCTTGCAGGACTTCGCCATCGGCGTGCCCCAGCAGGTCGCCTTTACCCGCTTCCGGCGCGACGGATGGATCGAGCGGCCGGAGAACCTGGCGGTATGGGTCTGGCGGGTCAGCGAAGCCGAGGTGGTGGTCTACAACAGCCACTGCACCCACTTGGGTTGCGCCTACAGCTGGGTCACCGAGGGGAAGCACCAGGACCACTTCTTCTGCCCCTGCCATGACGGGGTGTACGCCAAGGATGGCACCGTCCTGGGCGGCCCGCCGCCTCGCCCCCTCGACCGGCTTGAGACCAAGGTCGAGGTCGGGGTGGTCTACACGCTCTACCAGGGCTTCCGCGTGGGCCTTCCCGAGAAGGTGACCATATGATCGCCTCCTTCGGCCAGCGGCTGGCGCAGTGGCTGGAGGACAGGGCCGGGTTGGGGCCGATCTGGCAGGCCGTCTTTCTCCGGCGGATCCCCGCCGGCCTGGGGTGGGCTCACACGCTCGGAAGCGCCACGCTCTTCGTGTTCGGGCTTCAGGTGGTTACCGGCATGTTCCTGGCCCTGTACTACTCGCCCAGCCCCGATCACGCCTACGACAGCGTGCAGTACATCACGACCGAAGTGACCTTCGGCAGCATTGTGCGCGGGCTGCATTACTGGGGTGCCAGCGCCATGGTGGTCCTCGTCGCGGCGCACCTGCTGCGGGTCTTCTACATGGGGGCCTACAAGTTCCCCCACGAAGTCACCTGGGTGGCAGGTCTGATTCTCCTGCTGCTGACCCTGGCGTTTGGATTCACCGGGTACCTGCTTCCCTGGGATGAGAAAGCCTACTGGGCGACCACCGTAGGGACCAACATCATGGGCCTTGTCCCGGTCGTGGGAGGCTTCGTTCTGCGGGTCGTGCGAGGCGGGGCGGAGGTGGGCGCGTTGACCCTCGCACGTTTCTTCACCGCCCACGCGCTGATCCTCCCGTGGTTGACCGCGGGAGTGGTTGGTGTTCATCTCTACTTGTTGATCCGGAACGGCATCTCGGCGCCTCCGGATGCGGACACCGAGCGCAAGGAGGGGGCGCTGCGGCAGGGGCCTGGGCAAGGGTGGCGGCGATGGCCCTGGAACACCCCCCACCCCGAGGTCCACGCCGCCTACCTGCGCCGTCAGCAGGCGCTCAAGGAGCAGGGCAAGCCGTTCTTCCCCGACGTGCTGATCAAGGATGCGGTGGTTGCCCTGGTCCTGCTGCTTGTGCTGCTCGGGCTGACCGTTTGGAGGGGCGTGCCCACCGAGAGCGCAGCCGACCCGACCAACACCGTATACGTCCCGCGCCCCGAGTGGTACTTCATGTTCCTGTTTGAGTTCCTGAAGTATGTGCCGGGGGAGTTGGAGGGGCTGGCGGCCATCGGGCTTCCCGGGCTGGCCGTCCTGGCGCTGTTGCTGCTGCCCTTCGTGGACCGCAGCCCGGCCCGCCACCCTCGCCTGCGGCCGTACGGAACGGCCCTCATGAGCCTGGCGCTTGCCGCCGTCGCGACCCTCTCGGTGCGGGCGTTCCAGACGACGCCGCCTGCCATCGCCCAGCGACCAGGCGAACCCCTCGCGGCGGTCCAGCAGGCCGGCCGGGCCCTCTTCCGTCGCAGCTGCGCCGGATGCCACACTGTAGACGGCTCGGGTACCGCCCCAGGCCCAGACCTGAGCGGCGTGGCCCAGGCCAGGGGCCCAGGCTGGGTCCATAGCTACATCGAGAACCCCCAGGCCCTAGAAGCCGGCGCCACGATGCCAGGCTTCGTGCCGGCCATCTCCCACCAGGAGGTGGAGATGATCACCAGCTACCTTATGAGCTTGCACGGCCCGCCCGCGCCGACGCCCTCCCCCTTTCAAGAGTTTCGCATCACCGCCTACCAGTTTGGTTTCGAACCGGACACGATCATGGTAAGCGCCGGGTTGCCCGTGCGTCTGATCGTCAGCTCCCAGGACGTGGACCATGGCCTGGCCATACCTGGCCTGGAGGTTGTGGCGCAGATCAGCGCCGGTCGAACGAGCATCATCGAGTTCACCCCCACGCGGCCGGGCGATTACCCCTTTGAGTGTGCCGTCCAGTGCGGGACCGGCCACGCCCGGATGCGCGGGGTCATTCAGGTGCGCTGAGGCGGGATCAGCCATGGCACGTTCGTCCGCGGTCCTGGGGCCATTGCTGGTTGGCGCTGCGCTGCTGGCCGGTGGCCTGGTGAGCTTCGGCCTGTACCGCGCGGAGCAAGGCGCCCGCGCCAAACCAGCGCCGGCAGGCGAGGTTCAAGCCCCCTCCACGGCCGGTCCTCCGGCTGCGACGAGGCCCGTCGCCCAGGGCACTCCGACTAGCTCGACTGCCCCTGCGGAGCAGGCCACCCCGGTTCAGCCCAAGGCGGTCGCAGGCCGGGCGATCTACGCCCAACTCTGCGACGCCTGCCACCCGGGCGGGGCAGCGGGTGTGGGGCCGGGCCTGAACACGACGGGCTTTGTTGAGAAATACGCGGAGGACGCAGCCCTGCTGAGCATCCTGCGCGAGGGCACCCCTCGCATGCCGGCCTTCCCGGCCTCGCGCCTGTCTGAGGCCAATCTGGCCGACCTGATGGCCTTCCTCAGAGCGCTCGGGCCGGAGCAGGTCGGAGCAGAGATCCCCACCCCGACCGAGGTTGCTGTGGAGGGGCAGCTGAGCTGGACCGGCACCTACGCGACGGACATTCAGCCCATCTTTGACGCATACTGCGCGCGATGCCATGGCGAGACGCTCGCCGAGAACGGCCTGCGCTTAGATAGCTACGAGGGAGCGATGAGGGGAACCCTCGGCGGACGAGTTGTCATCCCGGGGCGGGCCAGCGCCAGCACGCTGGTGTGGGTGATCCAGGGCCTGGCCGCGCCGGAGATCCGGATGCCGCACGCCGAGCGGCCGTTGAGCCCGAACCGGATCCAGAACATCGTACTGTGGATTGACGCGGGGGCGCCTGACCGCTAGCCTTCGAATCCGGGCAGCGGCTGCACTACGACTGGCTGGTGTTGGCCATCGGCGCCGAGACCGACACCGGGCGGGTTCCGGGATTCTCGATGGCCCATCACTTCTACGACCAGGAGGGGGCGCCCCTCGCGCCCCAGCCCGCTGTGCCACTGGGCGAAGGCGGCGCTCAAGCGCTTCTACTGGGTGACCATCGCTCCAGGTCGCATCTAGCAGGCGAAACCGAGGAAGTGGATAGGGCGGCGAGAAGTCAATCAGCTTGGCGAGCGGAGAATCCCCCCGTCCGCGTCCGGGGCTGGGCCGGCTGGTCTAGACCGTCGCCAGGATCAGCAGGCCCATGGACACAACGCCCGAGCCCAGGCCCAGCCGCACCCACTCCTTGTGATGCAGGTTCCAACGCGCCAGCCGCTGAAGGGTCGGCCGAGCGGCGGCGGCAAACAGGATCACCACGAGCGGCAGGACAAACACGACGTTATAAAGAAGCAAGTAGGCGTATCCCAGCAGCGCGGTCGGCTGCAGCGCCAGCAGGCTCAGGACCCCCAGGTAGACCGCGCCGCTGCATGGCACGGTGCACAGGCCGATCAGGAATCCTCCGGCGACAAGCGCCGGCAGGGTGGCCCGCTGGGCTGACCGCCGTGCGATCTCACCCACCTTTCCTGGCGCCTGCAGCCTCAAGCCCAGATCGGGCAGGAAGTAGTCCTTGAGCATCCAAAGGCCGAACAGCACAGCCAGCAACGCCCCCAGCCGGGCCGGCAGGTGCTGCCGGGTGAACAGGTCCACCGCCTGAAGCGCCCCGACCCCCAGCGCCAGGTAGGTCAGGAAGATGGCGGCGATATAGATCGCGCCTGTACCCAACAGGCGCAAGCGCGCCGCCTGGAGCCCTAAAGTCTTGGCCTGAAGCGAGGCGAGCATTGAAGTGATGAAGAGCAGCAGCACCGTGAAGGCGCATGGGTTAATCCCGTCCACCAGGCCGGCAATGAGCACTGTAGCCAGCGTGATCTTGGGAAGGTAGACCTGCATGGCCTGCGAGGGGGCGTTCGGATGCGACAGACCGGCCAGCGCGGCTGCTCCCAGCGCCGCCACGAGAAGCAGCGAAAGGACGATAGTGCGGCGAAGGTGAGAGGTGGCCATGAACTAGACTTCGACGATCAGGGTTCCGTTCATGTCCGGGTTGGCGCGACCGCCGCAGCAGATGTCGCAGTAGAAGGTGAAGGTGCCAGGCTGCTGCGGGGTGAAGGTGGCGTACCGGTTGCCCAGGGGTGGGGCAACGATGTCTACGCCGAGCTCGTCAACCGCCCATTGATGCTTGCCGCCGCCATCGGTGTGGTGGGAATTGTCCAGGCTGGTGAGGCGTATGGTCACCGGCTGGCCGAGCTTGACCCGGATCTCGGGCTTGTCGAAGCCCGCCATGTCGGCGGCCACGTCGATAACGTTCCCCGCCATGGGCGGCGGCTTCTGTCGGTTGAAAGCCCCCCAAAGCAGCGATCCCGCGGCCGCGAGCACCCCCAGGGTGATGGCTGCAAAAGTCGCGGCGCGGATTCGCTTGCGCCTGAGGCGCGCCCGCTTGCGTATGGCCCGACGGTTCTCAGTCATCGAATCGATCTCCAAAGTTTGAATCCGGGGACGGAGCAGGAGAAAGGAGACATGTTCCTGGCTCAGCCTAGCCTGGTTAGGCGCGGCGGACAAGCGTGAAATGACCCTGGCGGGATAGGCCACTTCGCCTACGGCAGGACTCGGCCCCTGGCTGCAACAAGCCGAGTCGCATCGAAGGCAGTCCTGTGACCTTCCCTGTACGGCCGGTGGCTATGGTCATCCTTCTAGATTGCCCATGCCCCTGGGTCGCGGTACGCTTCCTGGTCCGTCGATCCAGTTCGGACCAAGAGACAGGAAACAGCATGGCCAAGCGATTGATTCAGCCGAACACGACCTTCTACCCGGCCGCAGTTGCCCTGATCACCACCGGCGCCGATCGCCCGAACGTGATGACCTGCAATCGAATCGCCTCCTGTTCCGCCGAGCCAGCTCGGCTGTCCATTTCCATTCGCCCTGCGCGCTATTCACACGACCTGATCCGAAGCACGGGCGAGTTTGTGCTCAATCTGCCAACGCCTGGGCAGGCGCTCCTGGCTGACTACGTGGGGGTGGTTTCCGGGCGCGAGGAGGACAAGTTCGCCATTTCCGGCCTGAGGCTGGCATCGGCCTCACAGCTCAAGACCCCGCTCTTGGCCGACTGCCCGGTTAATGTCGAGTGCGCCGTCGAGCGCGAGCTTGACCTGGACTCCCACACGCTGTTCATTGGCAGGGTGCTGGCCGTGCACGTCGAGGAATCCGTGCTCGATGCGAATGGCGATGTGGACCTGAGCCGGGCGGGCGGGATTGCGTACGGCTGCGGGACTGTCCGTGAGCGGCCCACGTACGACTTCACCGTGGACTCGCTGCGCAGGGAAGTCCGGAGCGCACGCGCCGGCTAACCGATCGCTCTGTATTTTCGTGCGAGTCCGAGCAAGGCACCGCCCGTCTGGCCATGTCCCTAGTCTGATACCTCACGCGTACCGGCTTAACGAAATGCTCATTCGGATCGCTGCCAGGCTCCGCTAAAATCCCACCCGGGATGTGCGGAAGGCCAGATGAGATCGTGCGATGAACCGACTGCCCGGTGAGTGGATGGCCCGTCCCGGCCGCTGGTTCCCTGTAATGGGCGTCACGTTGGGGCTCGCCCTGGCGTGGATCTGGGCCTCGGCCGCCCCGGCGGCAGCCACCACCGGCGGCCTGATACCCAGCCCGCGGGAAGGTTTCCTCGCTCCCGACTTCACGTTAGACCTGCTTGATGGCGGCCAGGTGACACTCTCCGACCTGCGTGGAAAAGGGGTGGTGATCAACCTGTGGGCCAGCTGGTGCCCGCCGTGCCGGGCAGAGATGCCTGCCATCCAGCGTGTCTACGAGCGAAGCAAGGGCCGCGGCCTGGAGGTGCTGGCGGTAAATACCACCTATCAGGACAGCGAGCGAGCGGCGCTGGATTTCATTCAGGAATTGGGTCTGACCTTCCCCGTCCCGCTGGATCGAACCGG
The DNA here is from genome assembly GCA_964356605.1 of uncultured Anaerolineaceae bacterium. Classification (GTDB taxonomy): domain Bacteria; phylum Chloroflexota; class Anaerolineae; order Anaerolineales; family E44-bin32; genus JADFRG01. The sequence continues at coordinate 818 of CAYHJH010000022.1, read as the reverse complement.
CACGGTGAGCCGTTCGTACCAACTTCGGGCACTGCCATCCACCTTCTTCGTCGATCGAGAGGGAATCATCCGCAAGGTCATCATCGGGGGTCCGATGAGCGAGGTCACCATCCAGACGGCTGTGGAACAGATCCTGGAGGGTGGCGGCTGATGCTGCCTATCGTGCAAGTCGGCCCGCTGGCGATCCAGCTCCCGGGGCTGCTGCTCTTGGCCGGGGTGTGGGTGGGGAGCTCGGTCATCGAAAAGCAGGCCCGCAAGCTCAGGCTCCCAGTGGCGGCCTTGAGCAACATGGTCTTCATCGGTCTAGTGGCCGGACTGCTGGGTGCACGTTTATGGTACGCCGCCCGCTACTTAAGCGTCTACATGGATAACCCCTTGAGTCTGCTCTCCCTCAACCCGACCACGCTGGCGCCGGCCGAGGGCGTGCTCAGTGGGCTGCTGGTCGCGCTGATCTACGGTCAGCGCAAGCGACTTCCGCTGTGGTCCACGCTAGACGCGCTGGCGCCCGGGCTGGCAACCTTTGCCCTGGCCTATGGTTTCGCGAACCTCGCCAGTGGGGATGCCTTCGGGGCTCCCAGCGACCTGCCCTGGTCCATCGATTTGTGGGGCGCCCGCCGCCATCCATCACAGATCTACGAGATCCTGCTCGCCGGCCTGATCTTCGCTTCGATTAGAGAGGTTGGTCTACGGCCACCCTTCGCCTTTTCCGGTTTTCTCTTCCTTGCCTGGGTGACCCTCGCAGCCGCCAGCCGGCTCTTCCTGGAGGCCTTCAGGGGCGACAGCGTGATCGTGTTGGGAACACTTCGGCTGGCACAGTT
>CAYHJH010000021.1:0-15930 GCA_964356605.1 uncultured Anaerolineaceae bacterium | reverse complement strand
ACGATGTTGATGCGCATACCGAGAACCTAGCCGCCTTTCAGGGCACCCGCGAATCGTTTGTACATTCTGAACTTACCCGCCGCATGCTCTGGTTTGGATGCGCTGGGTTGCAATTCCCAAGTGGACCCATGGTTCTCCTGCATTCTCCAGGATGGTAGACTGCGGTACATGACTACGACTTATCGCTACGCAGAGCTCAGGCCAGACCAGTTAACCAAGCGCCTGGAAACCTATCCAGTCGTTATCGCTCCCTGGGGCGCGTTGGAATGGCACGGGCCCCACCTTCCATTCGGCCTGGACGGCCTGGTAGCCGAAGCCTTCTGTGAGCAGCTGGCCGCGCGCACCGGCGCAGTGCTGCTGCCGACCACTTATTTGCCGATCACCGCCCTGCCCCATCCACAGTCAATCTCTATCCGCACCGAGGTGGTCCGGGGGACCTGGCAGGATTTGCTGAGCGAGCTCGGTCGGGCTGGGTTTCGGCTCGTGTGTCTGGTGAGCGGGCATTACGCCCAGGGGCATGAGATCGTGCTGGCAGATCTGGCCGACGAGGTTAGCCAACGCAGCGCGCCGCTGGTGCTGGCCGGCACTCCGCTGGCGCTGCTGGGTGAGCCGGGGCTGCTCGATCACGCCGGCCGCTGGGAGACTTCGCAGTTGCTCCATTACCGTCCCGAACTGGTCGAGCTCACCGCCGTACCCGCCGGTCCGCACCCACCGGTCAGCCAATCGGCGGTGCTGGGGGAGGACCCGCGTGTTGCTAGCGCCGAACAGGGCCGGCAGGTCGTCGAGCGAGCGTTGAAAGCCTGGGAAACCTGGATCGATCGGTTGCTGCGAGACAATGACCTCAAGGCGCTCCACCACCTGTACTCGTCGCGCCGGGCCTCTTACCGTACCTACGTGGACAGGTACTTCAAGGGCTCCTGGGAGGCGGCGATCGAGGCTTGGTGGGCGGAGCATACGGGTTAAGCGCATTTCCTAGCTTCTGCTTTGGGTAATCTCGGTCAGCGCCTCTACGAGGATCTCGTTGTCTTCCGGCGTGTTGTAGAAGTAAGGAGAGATCCGAACGACTCCCGGACGCCGGTCGACGATGATTCGCCGTTCGGCGAGCGCGCGGGTGATGCCCATCGGATCGTCAGCCTCCACGATTGTCATCCCCGCCTGCCTTTCTGGGTCTTGCGGGATCCGAAGCCTAAATCCCCGCTCCCGGAGCCGGCCAACCAGGTCCTGGTTCAGGCCGGCAGTCCGCTGCCTTAGGTTCGCCGATCCGATCTCGTTGATGATCTCCAGTCCGGCCTTGCCGGCGTAGATCGCGGCAACCGAGGGCGTCCCGGCCTCAAAGCGGCCCGCGTCGTCTCGGAATTCCAGGCGATGGGGGTCGAAATCAAACTGGCGGGCGTGGCTGAACCACCCAGTCACGGTTGGACTGAGCGAGGGGATCAGCTCCCGGCGGACATACAGGTAGGCGATTCCCGGTCCACCGATCAACCACTTTAGACCGCCGGTGATTAATACATCAACCGGAGAACGCTTCACGTCGATGGGCACCTGGCCGGTGGCCTGATAGTCGTCCACCAGCAATAGCGTGCCGTTGCGGTGGGCAATTTCCGCGAGCGCCTCGACATCCTGGATGAAGCCGCTCGTAAAATAGACCCGGCTGGTCGCGATCAGGGCAGTCTTCCCATCTGTCGCGCTTTCGAAAGCCTCGACGGGAACCTGCACGCCGTCGGGCGATGGCAAGATGACCGTCTCGACCCCCTGCCCGCTTTTCGCCAACCAGTGGTAGGTCAGAGTGGGGAAGTCGAGTGCGGTCGTGACCACTCGATTTCGCTGGCTGAAGTCGAGGCTGGAACTGATCGCGGCCAGGGCAGAGGAGACGTTCGGCATCACCGCCACTTCCTCAGGCGCGGCCCCGATCAAGCGGGCGAATTCGGCTCGGGTTGCTTTGAGCTCAATGAGCCAAAAGGCGTACCAGGCCGCCGCGCCGCGCTCGGTCCACAGATCCATGAACTGGTCTACGGCGGCCCGCGACCGGCGCGACAACTGCCCGAGCGAGACGGTGTTGAGATAGGTGCTCAGCTGCAGGCCAGGGAACTCATCCCGCCAGGCGGCCCAATCGATCGCGCTCACCGTCTGCGCCTGAGCCGGCTTTGCAGCGGTCATGCTTCCTCCCCGGTCTGCATGCGCGTGCGCGTTTCCCACAGGTCCTCGAAAAAGCGCGGCCGGATCTGCGGAGTTCTCAGCACCCGGTCGTCTTCCCCCTGCAGGCCCATGCCCAGCGTTTCTTTGAGGTACTCCGGGCCCAATAACCCGGTCCCGGACTTTCGCCCAATCATGGACTGCACCATGGTCAGGTGATTGAACCGCCAGAGTTGGAAGAATTGGTCGAACTCGAGCAGCAAGTCGGCCAGCTCGGCGAGGTCAGCGTGCGGATTGGGGACATCCGCGGTTGTGAAGATCCCGATGATGTCCTGCAGACCACGCCTCTCGACCAGCGCCTGAAAGGCATCTGGCAAACTTGACTCCTTTAGACGCTCTTCGATTCTGGGAGTGAGAAAGCGAATGTGAAGTTTGCTGTTGCCGCCAAGGAATTCCGCGTAGGCCAGGCTGTGCTCCATCCCGGCAATCACTTCTAGTTCGCGGAACTGATAGGACTCGGTGCCAGAGGCAGGAGACAGTCCCCGTTCATACGCCACCCCATCAATCCTGCGCACCATCGCTCGGAACTGCAGGAAGTCCATGGGGGCAATGGTGGCGGGGATGTGGATCATCTCCGCCAATAGTTCCTGAATCCGTACGACGCGGCGCATGCGGCGGGAAGCCTCGGCGATGTTCGGATCTTCCGGGACGAGATTCTCCAGAACGTGATCAAGTTCGTGCAGCAGAGCCCGGAACCACAGCTCGAAGACCTGGTGGACAACGATGAACATCAGTTCATCGGGCGAAATACCTTCGGTGGCGAGCAGCTGTGCCGCGGGAATGCCCGGCGCGGCCCAGTCGCCTTTCGCCCCTTGCTGGAGATCAAGCAGCGTATTGAGATTCAGGTACTCATCGAAACTCGGCGCCTGGGGTCGATCCCGTTCAAATAGATCGGCAAGGAGATGTTGATACCGTTCGCTCCAGCGCCGGAACCGCCCAATGTAATCGTGGTTGAACCTGCTCTTATCATCGGCGCCTGCCGAATGCTGCGCCGCCAATTCGTCAGTGAGCGCGTCAAGCTTTCGCAGTTGATCGGGCCGGAGATCGTCCAACGGTCCCGACAAGGGGAAAAGCAAACCAAGGTCGTGCAGGAGGATCGACTCGGCCAATTCGCTATGCAGATCCAACAGGCGGACTAGCCTGGAGGCGCGATGCAACAACTTGCGCGGTTGATAGGTCGCCTCCCCTCCCGACTCCATTCCGCTCAGGGCCGACCGAACATCGTTGGAGATCACCTTGAGCCAGAGTTCGATGGCCTGCAAGGCCAGAATGGGAACTATCTCATCTGGATGTTGGCCGCGGGCGACTTGGAGCGTAAGCAGCTTGGGAACGCGAGTATATGTGCAGTAGTGCGTCTGGTATCGTTGAGCGACCAGATGGCCGCACGGGGGATCATCCTTCCAACGAGCTGGTTCGATCATCCTGACCTGGCGCTCACGGACGGACGGGCGGGTAGATTGTCAATCGATGGGAGAAAGAAGCGCAAGTGTTGCGCAGTATAGGGTCTGCCCCAATTGATTGTCAAGCTGGAGGATTCATGGCTGAATAGCCTGCGGGCTCTGGAGTTAGAATCATCGACCGTGTGGCGGGATCGCTCCGCGTTGGACCCGCCCAAGTTGCAAGAAAAAATGACTGACCTAGGCCTCCTGCTCAGCTTCTACACAACCCCAGAGGACGCTCGGCGCGCCTTCCGAGCGCTCCGTCGAAAGGGTCATCGGCGAATCGCGCTGCTTCACAAGAACAAGCGCGAATCAGTCCAGGTCGTCGACCCCACCCGCTGGTTAGCACGGTCTGTTTCCGCCCTTTCAGGGCTGAGCTTGGCGGTAGCCGCGCTCATCCTTTCAGGGAGATTTCTCCGCCAAACCACGGCAGGCCTCCCTGCTCTTCTGGCCCCCGGCCTGCTTGGTTTCGCTGCCGGCCTCGGGCTGGGCTGGTGGCTCTCGCGCCGCCTGTGGCCCGGGGTCGATCGCGAAGTCATTACGGAGCAAGCCCGTTGGATGGCTTCCGACGAGAGCCTGGTCGTGCTCCAGTCCGCATTGGAAAGTATGCGTCGGGCTCTCTCGGCCCTGCGCGAATTCGGTGAGGCGGAGCCCGCCATTTTTGTTATCCATCCAGAGCGTGCATTTCTGGCCCCCGAGCTCGAGCCCATGCGCGTGCCATTGCCGATGGCCCAACTGCAGTCGCATGCTGCCCGACTGGCCGGGCAACATCGAGTCGGGTCAAGCAGAGGGGCGGACGAATCGCTTCTGGGAGACCTCGACCGGGCGCGGCTTGAAATCCATACGATTGCCCGCGACCTCAGCCAGGCAGGAAACATGGACCAGGCGATGGGCCCGACAGCCGAGTGGATCCTGGACAACGAATACATGGTTGAGAGCCATGTCAGAGATGTCCAGGTCAACCTGCCACGACCCTTCTATCGCCAGCTGCCCGGCTTGCTCAGCGAGCCTGGGCTGGGCCTGCCGCGTATTTTTGGCCTGTCCGGTGAACTGGTGGCCCACACTGATGGCCGACTGAGCGCGGAGGTCATCCTCGGGTTTGTAGAGGCGTACCAGCGGGTGAGCACGCTGACCATTGGTGAACTGTGGGCCCTGCCATTGATGCTCCGCATCGCCCTGGTTCAGCGGGTCCGCCAGATTGCGATTCATTCGTCGCGCGAGCTGCGGGAACACCAGGCCGCGAACTTCTGGGCGAACCGGCTGTTGGTCACTGCCCGCCGGGAACCTGGCCAGCTTTTCGCCAGGCTGGCCGAGCTTGCCGAGGACCAGCCCTCCCCCAGCCCGTTCTTCGGAACCCAGTTAGCCTCGCAGCTCTACGATGAGGAAGCCGTACTTGCTCCGATACAGAGTTGGCTGGAACGGGCCCACCGCCGACCAGTGAGCGAGACCAACCTGCGCGAGCAGAACCGCCAGGCCGCCGAGCAGGTGTCGATCGCAAACCTCATCACCAGCCTGCGCCAACTCGCCATGTTGGATTGGCGGGAAGCCTTCGAAAAGCTGAGCAAAGTCGAGAGCGCGTTGAACCTGGATCCTAGGGGGGTTTATTCGGGCATGGACTTCGAGACCCGAAACTCGTATCGCGGGGTTATTGAGGAACTGGCGCGCCGCTCCGGCCGCCAGGAGGTCGAGGTGGCGCGGGCCGCGGTCGAGCTCGCCTCGCGTGCGCCACCATCCGGCGGGGCAGGCGAGCGCCGGCAGCACGTGGGAACCTATCTGATCGCAGAGGCGAGAGAAGAGCTCGCCTTAGCGTTAGGCTGGCGCGAGCCATTTCGACATCGCCTACGCCAGTTCGCGTATCGCCATCCCGCTTCCATCTACTTGGTGTCGGTCGGACTGCTCACGGCGCTGATGGCGCTGCTTCCGCTGGCGGCCGGCCTGCAAGTATCGCTTCGCTGGTTGCATGTGTTGGGCGGATTGCTGGTCCTCGGACCTACCAGTGAGCTCGCTGTGCAGCTGGTCAACTACCTGATCACCCGCCTGCTGCCGCCGCGCACGCTGCCCAAGATGGACTTCAGCCGCGAAGGGATTCCGGACGAATCCCGCACGTTGGTGGTGGTTCCGGCTGTGCTCTCCGATGCGGAGACCATTCGAATCGAGATTGAGAAGCTCGAGGTTCGCTATCTCGCCAACGCGGAGCGGAACCTGGCCTTCGGAATTTTCTCCGACTACGCAGACGCGCCGGAGCAACACAGGCCAGAAGATCCCGAACTGTTGGCCCGCGCCGTGCAGGGGGTAGAGCAGTTGAACCAGCGGTATGGGGAGGGTCGGTTCTATTTGTTCCACCGAGAGCGGGTCTGGACCCCTTCGGAAGGCAAGTTCATTGGCTGGGAACGCAAGCGGGGCAAGCTGGAGGAACTGAACCGATTGATCGCCGGCGCCCCGGCGCGAAGCGGCGAGCCACAGGTTCTCGTGGGCGACCGCGAGGGTCTGATCGATATCCGCTTTGTCATCACGCTTGACAGCGATACCCAGCTCCCCCGGGACACCGCCCGCAGAATGGCCGAAACCCTCGCGCACCCGCTCAATCTCCCCAGGTTCAATCCGGATGGGAAGCTCCTGCCCGGAACGTACGCGATTATCCAGCCTCGAGTCAGCCCCTCCCTGCCCAGCGCCACCGCAACCCCGTTCAGCCGCACGTTTTCCGACCCGGTCGGCGTCGATCCGTATACCAAGGCCGTGTCCGACGCCTATCAAGACCTGGCGGGAGCCGGTTCCTATCACGGGAAAGCGATCTACGATCCACGCGCCTTCCACAGGGTGCTCTCGGACCGCTTCCCGGAGGAATGGCTGCTGAGCCACGACTTGATCGAGGGCGAACACCTGCGGGTTGGGCTGGCCTCCGATATCGAGCTTTTCGACGAATTCCCGGCGGACTATCTGACCTATCGAGGGCGGCAACACCGATGGATCCGGGGCGACTGGCAGATCGTGGACTGGATTCTGCCCAAAGTTCCCTCCCACTCCGGCGAAAGGGTTCCAAATCCTCTGTCGGCGCTCAGCCGCTGGAAGGTCTTTGACAACGTGCGGCGCAGCCTGGTCCCAGCGATGAGCCTGGCCCTGTTGCTCGTCGCCTGGTTGAACTCTGCGGCCATGTCTTGGGCGGCCGGTATTCTGATCGCAGGTGTGTTGCTCTTCCTGCCGGTCGCCCAGCCGCTGACCTGGGCCACCAGCGCCCATGGGCTGAACGCCTTCTCGCTGCGCCAGATCGGGCACGATATCGTGCGCGCAATGGCAGAAGCGTCGCTGCTCCCGCATCAGGCGGGCCTGACGGCGGACGCCATTCTTCGGGTGTGGTACCGCCGCCTGGTAACCAAGCGGGGATTGCTCGAGTGGACTACCGCGCGCATGGGCCAACGGGCCTCGGCGGCCGAACTCCCGCGGTTCATGCTGCATACCACAGCGATCAGTCTGGTCGCCGCACTGCTGGGGCTGACACTCGCCATCTGGAAACCTACCAGCCTAGTTCCGGCGTTGCCGTGGATTGGGCTCTGGGTCCTGTGCCCGCTCGTCGGATGGTGGATGAATCGTCGCCCAACCACGAGACAGAAGCTGCAAGAGCCGGCTGAGGCGGATCTGCGCATGCTGCGGCAGGTGGCGCGCAAGACCTGGCGCTATTTCGACGACTTTGTTGGCGAGGATACCCACTGGCTGCCCCCCGATAACTATCAGGTCTCTCATCAGAACCGGGTCGCGTTGCGGACCAGCCCCACCAATATCGGAATGTGGATGCTGAGCGCGCTGGCAGCCTGCGATTTCGGCTATCTAACGTTTGACCAGGCCGTCGATCGTCTTGCGAAAACCTTCAAGACGCTGGACCAGCTGGAACGTCATGAGGGTCACCTGCTGAATTGGTATGACCTGCAGGATCTCCAACCGCTTAGGCCTCGTTACGTCTCCTCGGTCGACAGCGGGAACTTCGTCGCCGGGCTGTGGACATTGTCCCAAGGCCTTCGGGGACTGTCGCGGGCTCCGCTTCTACCACCAGCTGCCCTCGCGGGATTGCTGGACACGGCCGAAGTTCTTGGTCTGGCGTTAGCCGATGAGTCCAAGGTCGACATCGATCGGCGCGCGGTTGCCGCGTTGGTGGATCAGATCCGACAGTCAGGCACCGAGCTGGGTGACATCATCCGCTGTTTGCGGAATCTCAAAGAACCGGTGACTGCCTTCGCGGATCGGGCGCGCGAGCACGTAGGCACCCAGGCCGGGGCAGCCTACTGGGCCAGGCAGCTCCAGCGGCAGGTGTCTGCCTGGATCCGTGTCATCGACCGATATCTGTCCTGGACCGAGCCTTCGAACATAGAGGCGGGTCCCATAGATCTCGCGGTCCCTCCCTCTTTGGCCGATCTCGCCGGAGCGTGGGCGCCCAGCCTGGAAGGCGCCGAGGCAGGAGTCGGTCGCCAGCGCAGCGGTGTCCAGTTCAGCGAATCCTTTGCACTTTGCCGCCTCAACGCCCAGGAAACACTCGTCGCGGCCGACCGGCTGGTCGAAGCGGCCAGTCGGCTTGCGGATCAAGTCAACCTTGGGTTCCTGTACGACCCGCAGCGGCGGCTTTTCTCTGTTGGGTTCAAACTCTCTGAGAACCGGTTGGACGATGCCTTTTACGACCTCTTGGCGAGCGAAGCTCGGCTCGGAAGCCTGGTCGCCATTGCGGGCGGGCAGGTGCCGGTCGAACACTGGTTGTCCATGAGCCGGCCATTCTCATCGCACGGCAGGCACCGGGTGCTGTTGAGCTGGACGGGCACGATGTTCGAGTACCTGATGCCCCTCCTCTTTCAACGTACTTTTTCAAACTCCCTGCTCGAAAAGGCGGCCCGGGAAGCGGTGGAACTCCAGGTGGCCTATGGCCGCCGGAGGCGCGTGCCTTGGGGGATGTCGGAGTCGGCCTACGGCGACCTGGATTTGAACAAGACCTACCAGTACAAAGCCTTCGGCGTACCCTGGCTGGCGCTGAAACGTGGGCTGGAGGATGAGGTCGTGGTCGCCCCGTACGCGACGATGCTGGCGATCGGCCTGATCCCTAGAGTCGCAATAGACAACCTCAAATCGTTGAGTGAACACGGCCTGCTTAACGACTATGGCTATTACGAGGCCATCGACTTTACCCGGGAGCCGAGACGGGAAGAAGAGCGTGGCGTTATTGTGCGCGCCTACATGGCTAACCATCAGGGGATGAGCTTCCTGGCTTTGGACAATTTTTTGAATCAGAGTGTGATGCAGCGCCGGTTCCACTCCGATCCCCGTATCCGAGCTGCTGAACCGCTGCTGTACGAGCGCATTCCGGCCGCGCCTCCCGTGCATTACATCTCAACCCGTGAACGGCTGTCCGCCCGTCCAGAAGTTCCTGGGATTGCCCCGTCGGTCAGTCGGTACGACACGGTCCATACCGAAATCCCTAAGGTGCAGCTCTTGGGAAATGGCCGCTACAGTTTGATGGTTACTGGTTCGGGAGGCGGGTTCAGCCGCTGGACCGACTTCGATCTCACCCGCTGGCGGGCGGACACGACCCGCGATCACTGGGGCACATTCTGCTATGTCCGGGACGTCGATTCCGACCGCCTCTGGTCCACTACTTACCAACCCGCGGTGGGTGAGCCGGACGAGTATTCGGTACGCTTCCATCTGGATCGGGTCGAATTCCGGCGCAGAGACGGCCGCATCCTGGCCGAGACCGAAGTCGTCGTTTCGCCGGAGGATGATATTGAGATCCGGCGCATCACCCTGTCCAACCGTTCTTTGAGACCCCGCCATCTCGAGCTCACCAGCTACATCGAGCTGGCCATGGCCGCTCACCGGGCAGATCGCCTGCACCCGGCGTTCAACAAGCTCTTCATTCAAACGGAAGCGAACGAAGGCCAGCGCTCGTTGCTGGCCTCTCGACGACCGAGAGATCCAGACGAGCCGCCCATCTACATGGCACACCGCATCACACTCGCCGGAGATACCAGCCCGTTCGTGTACGCGACTGATCGGAATGCCTTCATCGGTCGCGGGCGGACGCTGCGCGATCCGCAGGGCGTCCGCGGAGAGCTGGGAAACACAGCCGGCTTCGTCCTCGATCCCATCTTGAGCCTACGGAAAACTGTCCGGTTGGCGGCGGGCGAACGTGTGCAGATTTCACTCGTGCTGGGTGCGGCCAAGACCCGCGAGGCAGCCTTGCAGATGATGGAGAAGTACGCAGATCCGCTGGCGATCGAGCGTGCCATCGAGCTGGCCTGGGCCTCCTCCCGGTTGGAGCTGCGTTTGCTGCGCATCCTTCCGGATCAGGCGCTGCGTTTTCAGCAGCTGGCGGGCCACATGCTCTACCCGAATTGGATCCTGCGCCCACCGGCAGACCGGGTTCAGGACAATCGGAAGGGCCAGTCCGGCCTGTGGCCATACGGTATTTCTGGCGATCTTCCCATCGCGATCGTCAACATCGGGGAGGCGGAGGACATCGGTCTCGTGCGACGGCTGCTTCAAGCCCAAGCCCACTGGCGGCGCCGAGGCTTCGCTGCGGACCTCGTGATCTTGAATGAAGAATCCTCCAGCTATGAGCAGCCGTTGAAAGAGAGGTTGGAACGCCACATCGAGGCCCACACGCTGTACGCCGGTGCAGATCAGGTCGGCAACGTGTTCCTGCTTAGCGTGGATCAACTGCCGGAGGAAGACCGGACCCTGCTCCAAGCCGCGGCTCGGATTTCCCTGGTGGCCGCTCGCGGGTCCTTGGCACAGCAGCTGGTTGCACCGAGCCAGGCGACTGATCTGCCCGAGGCGTTAGTCGTTCGAGAAATCGAAGAGGAACCCTCCGCGCCCCTTGCGCATGTGGAACTGCAGCACTTCAACGGCCTCGGCGGATTCACGCCGGACGGAAGTGAGTATGTCATCCAGCTCGGACCCGAGGCTCAGACACCCGCACCGTGGGTGAACGTGCTCGCCAACCCGACCTTCGGAACGATGGTGAGCGAATCCGGCGCGGGCTTCACCTGGTCTGGGAACAGCCAACGCAACCGGCTGACCGAATGGTCTAACGACCCGGTGCTGGATCCTCCTACCGAGGTGCTCTACATCCGGGACGAGGAGACCGGTGCTCTGTGGTCTCCGACGGCCAACCCGATCCGCGAGGCGGAGGCGTACCGGGCTCGGCATGGGGCGGGCTACTCCGTCTTCGAGCACAACAGCCACGCCATCGAGCAGGAGCTGACGCTGTTTGTGCCGGTGGACGACCAGGGCGGCGAACCGATCAAGCTGAGCAAGCTGAAACTGCGGAACGATTCGGGGCGGCCGCGAGTTCTTTCGGTAACGTACTACGTCGAGTGGACTCTCGGCGAGAGCAGGGAGGATTCCCAGCAGGACGTTCTCAGCCAGTGGGACGAAGAGGCCCAGGCTCTGTTGGCTCGGAATGGCTATCACCCGGATTACCCGGATCGGGTCAGCTTCGCCGCGCTGGACCCGTCCCCGGCCTCCTACAGCGCGGACCGCGCCGATTTCCTGGGACGTAACGGCGATCTGAGCGCGCCGGCTGCGCTGAAGCGTATCCGCCTATCCGGCCGGGTCGGTGGGCGGCACGATCCCTGCGCGGCGCTGCAAGTCAGGCTGGAGCTTGCGCCTGGCGAAACCGGTGAAGTGATTTGTATGCTCGGTCAGGCCGACACCATGTCAGCCGCCCACGAGTTGATCGCAAAGTACCGCGAAAGTTTGGCAATTGACGAGGCCCTCCAGCAAACTCGCAGTTGGTGGGACCATTTGCTCGGCGCGGTACAGGTGAACACGCCCGAACCGGGGGTCGATGTCCTGATCAACCGCTGGCTGCTGTACCAATGCTTGAGCTGCCGCATTTGGGGCCGATCGGCCCTGTATCAATCGGGGGGTGCTTTCGGTTTCCGGGACCAACTGCAGGATGTCTTGGCATTGCTGTATTCCGAGCCGAAGATTGCACGCGATCACATTCTCCTGGCCGCCACCCGCCAATTCCAGGAGGGCGACGTACAGCACTGGTGGCATCCTCCCGCCGGCGCCGGCAGCCGCTCCCGGATCTCGGACGATCTGCTCTGGCTGCCGTACGCCACAGCCGAATACATTCGGACGACTGGAGACGTCGGCATCTTGCAGGAACGATTGCCCTTCCTCGAGGCGCGGCTGCTCGAGCAGCAAGAACGGGAGGCATACCTGGTCCCATCCGCCACCCTGCAGCGTGAGACTCTCTTTGAGCACTGCCGGCGGGCGGTGGAGCGTGGCCTGACCTCTGGTCCACATGGCCTTCCGCTCATGGGAACCGGCGACTGGAACGACGGCATGAATCGCGTGGGGAGCGACTTGCGGGGCGAAAGCGTGTGGCTGGGATGGTTCCTGATCGAAGTCCTTAAGGGCATGGCGGACATGGCTGAGCGCGTCGGGGAGGTCGAACTGGGCGCGGGCTATCGCCAACGGGCGGAGCGGTTGGCCGAGCAGATCGAAGCGACAGCCTGGGACGGAAGCTGGTACCTGCGGGCCTGGTTTGACGACGGGACGCCCATCGGCTCCTCCATGAACGAGGAGGCGCGCATCGACTCGCTGGCGCAGTCCTGGGCCTCGATCAGCGGTGCGGGCGACTCCGTTCGCACCGCGCAGGCGCTCGACTCGGCCTGGCGACACTTGGTGAGCGAGCAGGAGGGTTTGGCCCTCCTCCTCACTCCGCCCTTTGACCGGTCGGTCCCCTCCCCCGGTTATATCCAGGGCTACCCTCCAGGAGTTCGCGAGAACGGGGGTCAATACACCCATGCCGCGATCTGGCTGGCGATTGGACTGGCGCGCCAGGGGGACGGAGAGCGGGCGGTTCAGCTCTTGCGAATGCTCAATCCAATCGAACACTCCCGCGAGCTTTCGGATGTTGGACGCTACGGAGTTGAGCCTTATGTCATCGCGGCAGATATCTATCGGCTGACCGGGCAGCTCGGACATGGGGGCTGGACCTGGTATACCGGGTCAGCTGCCTGGATGTATCGAGCCTGGGTGGAGGAGCTGTTGGGGCTAAAACTCTCCGGCGAAACCTTGCGAGTTGATCCGGTCATCCCCCCCGACTGGCCGGGCTTCAGCTTGCGCTACCAGCACGGGCGGGCGGTGTACGAGATCCAGGTTGAGAATCCAGACGGGCTGCAACGGGGCGTGGCCTGGGTGGAACTGGACGGGCGCCGGCTGGGGGATGCTGCGATCCCATTGGAGCGGGCCGCCGTCAAGCACAGGATTCGTGTTCGCTTGGGGAGCGCGCAACCGGGGCAGCCCTAAGTCTCTCTCAAAATCGCTCGGCTTGTGCGGAAGGTTTGGTGGAACGACTACGGGCGGATTATCCCGAGCCCTGAATCTCGGCGATCATCCGCGCGGCAAAGGCCGGCAGGACAAACGCCGCCGCGTGCACTTCGGGCGTGTAGTATCGTAGCTCACTGGCCAGCTCCGGATCCGGCCGGCGCGCCGGGCGCTTAAGCTCGGTGCCCAGCGATGCCAGACAGACCCCAATGTGGCCTCCGGGATAGGTCGGCACGAGCATGTAGGCATACGCCCACTTATCGAACAACCTGTGGGCGATATCCAGTAACCCTCTCACAATCTGCTGAAGCAGGAAGAACGACTCGGCCTGGGTTGCGATGATGCCAGAAGGCTTGAGGGCGCTCTTCATGGCAGCGTAGAACGGCTCCTGAAAAAGGCTCTCCGCCGGCCCGATCGGGTCGGTTGAATCGACGATGATCACGTCGTACGCGCCTGGGCGCTCGCGCACAAACTCGGCGCCGTCGGCGACATGGAGCTTCACCCGGGGATCATCGAATCCACGTGCCATCGAAGGGACGAAGCGCTTGCACACTTCGATCACTTCCAGATCGATCTCGCAGATGTCGATCTCTCTGACGCTTGCATGGCGGGCGACCTCCCGCAGAATTCCCCCGTCTCCCCCGCCGATTACCAAGACCCTGAGTGGGTTCGGATGGGCAAACATGGCCAGGTGGGTCAGCATCTCCTGGTAAGCGAATTCATCTGACTCGGTGAACTGGATGATCCCATCCAGGGTCAGCATCTTTCCGCAACTCTTGGTTTGATAAACGTCGATCTGTTGGTATTTACTGCGCGCGGAGTACAGTTTTTCAGTGATTTCCAGTGAGAGCGCCCGACCCGGCCACAGCTCGCTGGTCTCAGAGAACCAGCCGGGGAGGATCCCGTCCATGCCGTGGGTTTCCTTTACCGCCGCAGCGTCACCTGCATCCGGTAGGTCGAGCCCTTGAAGTAACCGACGGCGAACTCGGCCATCAGCCGCGGCTCATAGTACTTGCAGCTGAAGACGTCCAGGTAGGCGGCGTTCGAGGCGTTGGCGAAGTGGCCGGAAATCAAGGAGGTTTCGATTAATTGAGTCATCGAGAATCCGCTGACCCGCTCGTCCTCCCCGAAGTCCACAACCTGGCACTCGCCAAAACGGTGCATGTCCAGCTGATCGCAGAGCTGGTACACAAACGATCGTATGCTCTCCGCGTCGCGGATGATTTGAGGGTTGCAATCATAGATGTCGATTGCGGTCGAGATCCCCCACGCGTCGCTCTTATCGTAGCGCTCTTTCCACGACATGACGTAATGTCTCGACTTACCCCGCGAGGTCGGAACTCGCCGCTCGAGGCCATTGTTGGATGGGATGCCACGGTACATGTCGGCCGAGACAATCACTCGCCCCGACCCCAAACCGGCCTTGATCGAGTCGATCGCCTTGGGATAATCGATCGTACTGCCGCAGGTGAAAAGATCCACGGCGGCGTAGTCGTGTTCAGGCCAGGTGTGCACCGAGAAATGCGACTCGGCGATGATGACCACACCGCTCACCCCCTGCGGCTCGAAGGAATGGAAGCGTGAATCGATCACAGTCGCCCCGCTCGCCTTGGCCGCTTGCAGCATGATTGACTTCATCCTGCCGCGGTCGGCGAGCAGCTTGGGATCGCAATCGTAATACTCAGCCGTCAGATGCCTTGCCAGGGCAAACTCGGCGACCTGCTTCCCAGCGATGGTCATCCTTCTGGGGGCACGACGAAGATTGGCGGTTGCTTGCATCCTCTCCTCCGAGACTATGGGCATCCAGTCATTCCGCGCCAGGCCAAAAAAAAAGACTGGGGTGGCCCCGCGCTACCGGGAGCACTCCCTGTCTCTGTCCGTTCAGGATAGGACCAGGGTAGGTTGAACGCCCAATTCGGTTTGAAGGATATTACACGCGGCTGCCGTCTATGTCAACAATCTAGCTGATTCTGAAAAGGCCGAGTCGAGGAGGTGCGCCGGGTGGGGGGAGGGTAGTTCGAGTCACCAGGAGTGTCGGCCGCCAAATTGCACCGCCCAGCGAAGGCACCCAGTTCGTGACCCTCGCAGACTGATTATTCCGAACCCCTATTGTTCTGTCGGTCGGCGGATCAGCGCGGTGCCAGTGATCAGCACGCCGAGGACGATGAGCGCCGCCGGAGCGCCGCGGCCCAGCGGGCTGTCACGCCCCAAGAATGCAGCGAAGACGACAAATCCGACCAGACTCCCTCCCAGCAGCCATAGTCCAACGGTCGATGCCCCCGGTCCCCAGTAGCCCAGCCGGGCCGCGATCCAGAGTCCCGCGCCAACGCTCGCCGGGATGAGCGCCCAGGCGTAGGCCCACGAGTCCCAGTCGTCGGTAATCACTTGATAGGTGAGGATCAAACCCAACACAAGCAGAATGACTCCCGGAATCACGAAACCCGCCAACGCGTGGCGGTGGGCGGGAAGGATCCAGGGCGGTACCAGCAGCGCCACAGCGATGGCGAAAAAGATGCCGGGCCACATCCGCCCGAGATCGAGGCCAGGGAGAAGGTTGACCAGCAGAAACACGGCCCCGCTCGCGATCAGCAGCAGGCCAACGACCACTGCGCCCCGGTTTGTCGTCTCCATGGTGAGCCTCCCTTCCCCAGGGCCATATCATATCTCTAAGTGGTGGACCTACTTCAGGCCAGCTCGGAATCAGGCTATGATTGACCTTCACACACCACGCTTCCTCTGAGGGAACCGATGCGGTGAGCGAATCGGATAGCCCCCGTCCCAATGTTGAGACAACCTGGGTAATCATTGCTGGCGAGTGGCCAGTCGCCTGGCCGGCCTGCACCTGTGTGTTATCCAGCGGGATCACCTGCCGGCCCTGAAGCCGGCCCCCGTTTCATATGGCCACCCGAATCCGAGGTCTGCCAGTGATAGGCTGGACGCCTTCCCTCTGGGCAAGCTGGAAGCCGTTCGGAATCGGCGA
>CAYHJH010000020.1:0-16083 GCA_964356605.1 uncultured Anaerolineaceae bacterium | reverse complement strand
GTATAATACAGTGTCACATGGCGACTATTCGCCAAGAGGTTTGCGAGTGAGAACGCTTGAGGCAGGCTGAACTCAAGCGTTCATTTTGCATGTTTCCAACCTAGCACGTCTGTTCCAATTGGACAAGCCAATCGAGACTAGTTTCAAACGGCAAGGCGGAGGGGACCGCGTGGAAGCGAAAGGTTTTCGAGCCCTGCGCATCAGTTTGGCATCCCCGGAGATCATGCTTAGCTGGTCTTATGGGGAAGTGCTCAAGCCGGAGACGATCAACTACCGGCGTCTGCGGCCTGAGAAGGACGGGCTTTTCTGTGAGGCCATCTTTGGTCCAACCAAGGACTGGCAGTGTTATTGCGGGAAGTACAAGAACATCCGCTTTAAAGGCATCACCTGCGAGAAGTGCGGTGTGGAGGTCACCCGGGCCTCGGTTCGCCGCGAACGAATGGGGCATATCGGCCTGGCCGCGCCGGTGGCACACGTCTGGTACACCCGGCGAGTCCCCTCGTATCTCGGATTGCTGCTGGATATCTCGCGCCGAAACCTGGATAGGGTTCTGTACTTCGCTCAGTACATCGTCACCCATGTCGACGAAGAAGCCCGCCGGCGGGCAATCAAGCGGATCGAGGACGAAGTCTCAACGCTCGAACGGGCTCAGCAGGAGGCGCTGGCGGCCAGCCTGGGGGAGATCAAATCCAGGCGCAAAGAGGAGCTGGACGAACTTAGGGCCCGCCAGAAGGAACTGAAGGCCGAGTACGAAGAGCAGGTCGCAGAGCAATTCGATCCGGTCATTCGCGAAGGACAGCGACTCGAACGCGAATTGCGGGAGAAGGCTGGAAAGACAATTCGCGCCCCAATCCACTTCAAGCTGGTCAAGAAGCTGATCGTAGACAAGGGTGATGATGTTTCGAAGGACCACATCAGCCTCGTCCAAAGCCTCGTGAAGGATCAGCTCGAGGATATCGAAGGGGCCGCCAAGAAGAGGCTGGATCGCCAGCTTGAGAAGATCAAGTCCCAGATCGAGCAAATCAAGGAGGAGACGGAGCGCGAGGCCGAGCAGGTGAAGGTCGCTCCACAAGCGGACAGCCTGGCTCAGATCGAAGCGCTCATGAAGCAGCGAGAGGAGCTGGAGACCGTCAATCCGATGATGTTCCTCGGGGAGACCCGCTACCGCGAGCTCAAGTCTCAGTGGGGCCAAGTCTTCCGGGCCGACATGGGCGCGGAGGCGTTTTTCGAGATCCTGCAGCGCCTCGACCTGAGCAAGATGGCCGAAGAGCTGTGGCTGGAGGTGCGGACCTCCAAGAGCAAGCAGCGCAAGAAGAAGGCCACTAAGCGGCTCAAGGTGGTGGAGGCCTTCCGCCGCTCCGGCAACAAGCCCGAGTGGATGGTCCTGACTGTGCTTCCGGTCATCCCGCCAGACCTGCGGCCAATGGTGCAGCTGGATGGTGGCCGGTTCGCCACATCGGATCTGAATGATCTCTACCGCCGCGTAATCAATCGCAACAACCGGCTCAAGCGTCTGGTGGAGCTCGGCGCTCCCGATGTGATCGTGCGCAACGAAAAGCGCATGCTGCAAGAGGCGGTCGATTCTTTGATCGACAATGCTCAACGCGGCAAGGCCCTCTCCAGGCGGGGGAGGCGCGAGCTGAAGTCACTAAGCGACATGCTGAAAGGCAAGAAAGGGCGCTTCCGCCGCAATTTGCTCGGGAAGCGGGTCGATTACTCCGGGCGTTCGGTGATCGTCATTGGTCCACACTTGAAGCTCTTTCAATGCGGACTCCCGAAAGGAATGGCGCTGGAGCTGTACCGCCCCTTCGTGATCTCCAAGCTCGTGCTGTACAACTACGCCGCCAACGTGAAAGGCGCCAAGCGCATCATTGAACGTGAGCGACCGGAGGTCTGGGAAGTGCTGGAGGAGGTCATCAAAGACCGGCCGGTCCTGCTCAATCGCGCTCCGACGCTGCACCGCCTCGGGATCCAGGCCTTTGAGCCGCTATTGGTCGAGGGCAAAGCGATCCAACTCCACCCACTGGTCTGCGCGGCCTTCAATGCCGACTTCGATGGAGACCAGATGTCGGTACACGTGCCGCTGTCCCAACAGGCAGTGGTTGAGGCGCGCGAGTTGATGCTCTCGAGCAGAAACCTGCTAAAACCCGCTGACGGCGAGCCCATTGTGGGGCCCTCCAAGGACATGGTGCTTGGCGTCTACTATTTGACGATGGCGCTGGATGGTCGCAGTCAGAAGGGTGCAGGTCGGGCCTTCTCCAGCATGGAAGAGGTCGAGATGGCCTACGCCCTGGCACAGGTACACGTCCACGCCCCGATCAAGTTGCGGACTCAGACCTGGTACGACGAGAACGGCGATCGGCTCGATCGGGGGCAGCTGCGCGTGATCGACACGACGGTCGGCCGGGTGCTGTTCAACGAGGTGCTCCCAGAAGAGTTGCGCTTCGTCAACCGGGTGCTGGATAAGGAAGCCATGCAGGAACTGGTTGGTGACGTCTACAATCTTCTCCGGGAGGAAGGTACCCCGGCGATTGTCGATGCCATCAAAGACATCGGATTCGAATACGCAACTCGATCCGGAACCACTATCGCGGTCTCGGACATCACCGTTCCGGTGGAGAAGAGCGCGATCATCGCCAGGACGATGGAGGAAGCGGAGGCGGTTGGCCGGGACTACCAGCGAGGCCTGCTCACTGAGCAGGAGCAACTCGAGCGGATCATTGAGCTCTGGCAAGCCACCACCACCGAAGTGGCCGCTGCGGTTAGGAGTGGGATGGACCCGGCTGGCAACCTCAGCACAATGGCAATTTCCGGCGCAACCAAGGGCGGTTTCGGTCCTATCTCGCAGCTGGCCGGGATGCGCGGACTGATGGCCGACCCGGCCGGCCGCATCATCCCGCTTCCGATCCGATCGAACTTCCGCGACGGGCTGAATACACTCGAGTACTTCATTTCAACTCACGGTGCTCGCAAAGGACTGACGGATACGGCCCTGCGCACTGCCGACGCAGGTTACCTAACCCGCAGACTGGTGGATGTCGCCCAGGACCTCATCATCAATTCGGAGGACTGTGGAACAGAAGACGGCACGATGATCCGCGTCTCCGACGATGTGGCCGGCCAGGACTTCGCCGACCGGCTGCTGGGGCGGGTGCTGGCTAAGCGGGTGGCTGACCCGAAGACCGGTGAGGTGATCTTTGCGCGCGGCGACTTGCTGGACGCCCTGGCAGTGAAGAGCATCACCGCCGCCGGCGTCGGGGAGATACTGGTCCGCTCTCCGCTCACTTGCGAGCTGCAGTTCGGACTGTGTGTTCAATGTTTCGGGATGGATCTCGGACGCGGAAAGATGGTGGAGATCGGTGCAGCAGTCGGCATAGTGGCCGCGCAATCAATCGGCGAGCCTGGAACGCAGTTGACCTTGCGTACTTTCCATACCGGTGGCGTGGCCGCGGGTGGCGATATCACTACCGGTTTGCCTCGGGTGGAGGAGCTTTTTGAGGCGCGCAAGAAGCCGAAAGGCGAGGCTGTGACCTCCGAGATCGAGGGAACCGTGCGCGTTATCGCCTCCGATTCTCCAGGTGGGCAGCGAGTGGTACAGGTAGTTGATAGCCAACTGTTGAGGGACGAATACACCATCCCGGGAAATTGGTCGCTTCGAACCGCGAACGGTGACAAGGTTGAGACCGGGGAGTTGATCGCCAGTCGAGGGGACTCGAAGATCCTGGCCAGCCACGGCGGCAAGGCCCGGGTGAAGGATCGCAAGGTCACCATCTCCTTCGAGCAGCACGAGGAAGTCGAATACGATGTCCCAGCCAGTGCCAGGCTTCTGGTGGAGCATGGCCAGAAAGTGACTGCGGGTCAGCAGTTGACCGAAGGCTCTCTCAATCCGCACCGGATCTTGCGGATCCTTGGGCGAGAAGCATGCGAACTGTATCTGATGACCGAAGTGCAGGAGGTTTACCGATCGCAGGGTCAAAACATCAATGATAAGCACTTCGAGGTGATCATCCGCAAGATGCTCTCAAAGGTTCAGATCTCCCAACCAGGGGGGACCGACCTGCTGCCCGGGGATCTAGTCGACCGGCTGTACTTGCATCGCCTGAACGCGCAGATGCTGGCTGGGGGCAGGCGCCCGGCCCGAGCTCTCCAGATCCTGCTTGGAATTAGCAAAGCATCGCTGAGCACCGAATCCTTCCTGTCGGCCTCCTCTTTCCAGCACACGATCAAGGTCTTGGCCGGCGCGGCCATCGAAGGGAAGGTGGACTATCTGCGCGGCCTGAAGGAAAACGTGATCATCGGAAAACTAATCCCGGCCGGCACAGGCTTTCCGGGTGAGAAGGTCGTGCTGTACGATGAACGGCTGGATGGTGAGAGAGACGCCGCGCTAGAACCGGAAATTGAACCTGAGGCCGAGCTGCTCGGCGAGGAGGCGATCACCACGGCAGAGACGGTCGCGGCCGACTGATTTCCTGTACAGGTTCGTATGTAACCTGCGTCCCCGGAAACCCCCAGTTTCCGGGGATGTTGTTGACAGCGGCAGGTGCCGGACCTTATAATCCGATCTCGCGCCTCGGCCGGTCTGTGGAGCCGGCGGTGAGTGGACCTAGGACATGAAATACGCAATCCTTGAACACGGCGGGAAACAGTATCTTGCGGAAGAAGGCGGCCGAATCGAAGTCGATCGGATGTCGGTCGAGGTCGGAAATGCGGTCGAGTTCAATGAGGTCCTGCTGGTATCGGACGGCAGCAAGGTGGACGTTGGTTCACCATACGTCTCAGGAGCAACAGTCAAAGGCAAGATCCTGAAACATTCATCCGGCGAGAAAATAAGGGTATTCAAGCACAAGGCCAAAGAGCGTTACCGCCGAAGCGCGGGTCAGCGACGACGACTGACCCGAATCGAGGTCGAGGCCGTCGGGATGCCTGGCGCCAGCGAGGATGCCCCTCCGCGAACGAAGAAGGCGCCGCCAAGAAAGACTGCCAAGCGCGCAACGGCAGCCAAACGAACAGCAACCAAAGCCCCAGCGAAGACCAAGCGGGGCGCGAGCAAGGCCAAGCCTGCAAGGCCGAAGAAAAAGTAAGAGGATCGAGTGGCGCACAAAAAAGGCGGCGGTTCGACCCGCAATGGCAGAGATAGCCAGTCTCAACGGCTCGGAGTCAAACGCTTCGGCGGCGAGTACCTACGCTCCGGCAATATCATTATTCGGCAGCGGGGCAGCCGCATCCACCCCGGCTTGAATGTCGGAAAAGGGGGGGATGACACCCTCTTCGCCACGGCCGACGGGATCCTTCAGTTCGACTTCGGACCCGGAGGTCGAAGGCGGGCTAACGTGATCCCTCAAGCGGAGATCAGCCAATGAAGCCCGGAATTCACCCCCAGTTCTACCCGAGCGCGACGGTAATTTGCTCCTGCGGAAACACGTGGAAGACCGGCTCGACGGTTGAGCTCATTCACACCGATGTGTGCTCGGATTGCCACCCGTTCTACACAGGCGAGCAGCGAATTGTCGACACCGAGGGGCAGGTAGATCGCTTCTATCGCAAGCTGGAGGCGCGCCAGGAGTATTTGCAGGACGTACAAGAACGCGAGGATGCACGCACCTCGCCGCTCACGCCGATCGCCGATCTGGAATTGGGCAAGCGCGCCGAGCAGGCACTTACGCAAGCCGGTATCATCCAGGTGGGTCAAGCGCTTGAACTGCTCGCGCAGGGTGATCTGGCCATTCTTTCCGTTGAGAATTTCGGCCGCAAGAGCCTCGCCGATCTAAAACGTCGTCTAAAGGTTCGCGGCTTCGAACTACCCGAGGCGGCCAAGGAACCACAGGTGTAATTCGCCGGTGCCGGCTGGCATGATGTAGACTCAAGGCAGGTGCGGGCGCACCTGCCTTTTCTGTCTCCGGAGGGATCCAGCACTTGACCGGCTCACTTGAAGTCATCACCGGCTCGATGTTTAGTGGCAAGACCGACGAGCTGATCCGCCGGCTGCGCAGAGCGACGATCGCCCGGCAGCACGTGCAAGTTTTCAAGCCCCAGATCGATAACCGCTACAGCCCAGGCAAGGTCACCTCCCACGCCGGGGGCGAGTTCGAGGCTACTCCGATCGCAGCATCCGCTGAGATCAAGAATCTGCTGGCCGGCGGAACCACCGTAGTGGCCTTCGATGAGGCCCAATTTTTCGACCAGGCGATCGTCGAGCTCTCCCGTGAGCTGGCCGATCGTGGCCTGCGAGTGATCGTGGCCGGGTTGGACACTGATTTTCGCGGCGAGCCTTTTGGCCCAATGCCGATGTTGATGGCGAGCGCCGAGCGGGTCGATAAGCTGCAAGCGATTTGTATGGTGTGCGGAGAGGCCGCCACGCGTACTCAGCGGCTCATAAACGGGAAGCCGGCCCGAGCCTCCGATCCGGTGATCGTCGTGGGAGCGAGCGAGCTCTATGAGGCCCGCTGCCGCAAGCACCATGAGGTTCCGAAGTGAGAGACTACCGCGAATACCTGGATGAGATCTTGATCAGCGAGGAGCAGCTTCAGTCCCGGATTGGGGAACTGGGAGCCGACATCAGCCGGGACTATGTCGGACAGGATCTGCTGTTGATTTGTGTGCTGCGCGGAGGAGTGCTCTTCCTGGCCGACTTGATGAGGAACATTACGGTCCCCCACAGCATTGACTTCATGGCGGTCTCTTCGTACGGCAGCGGAGCGCGGCAATCGAAGGGTCAGGTTCGAATCACTCTCGACCTAAGCACATCAATCGAAGGGCGCAACGTGCTGCTGGTCGAAGACATCATTGATAGCGGACACACGATCGCATCCATTCTGGAAATGCTGAGCCTCCGGAATCCGACCAGCCTGCGGGTATGCGCCCTGCTCGACAAAGCCGAGCGGCGCGAGGTGGTCGTCCCGATCCACTATCGGGGCTTCACCATTCCAAACAAGTTCGTCTTTGGATACGGTCTCGACCTCGACGAGTTGCACCGGAATCTTCCCTTCGTCGGCGTCCTACGACAGGATAAGATCCCCGAGCTTGACCAAGCTGGCTGAGCGCCTCATTCCACCGGAAATCCTGGCTCACCTCCGCCGCAGTCGGGGAAATCGGGAAATCTGGCTGGTCGGCGGCGCATTGCGCGATCATTTTCTCGGGCGGCCTCACCCCGACCTGGATTTTGTCGTTGATCGCGAGGCGGCCAGTTTGGCTCGCGCGGTGGCCGACGATCTCAACGCGGATTTCTACGTCCTCGACGGTGAGCGGGACGCAGCCAGGGTGATCTTGGCTGGAGAAGTGAGAACTCTGGATTTCGTCCGACGGCGCGGACCGTCGATCGAAGCCGATCTGCAGGATCGAGACTTCACGATCAATTCGCTCGCGCTTGCGCTGGATGATGCCGATCGACTGATCGATCCTCTTCGGGGTCTGCAGGACCTCAAAGACCGGCGGCTGCGGGCTTGTGGCGGAAAATCGCTGGAGCGAGATCCGGTCCGGGCCCTGAGGGCGGTCCGTCTGACGTCCGAGCTTGGCTTGCGGATGGAGCCAGGCACTGTCCGGCAAGTCCGGCGAGCGGGAAAGGAATTGTCGTCCTCTCCCGGGGAGCGGGTCCGCGATGAGTTCATGAGATCCCTGGATCCTCTCAATGCCGGAAAGGCAATTCGGCTGATGAATCACCTCGGCCTGCTGTCGATTGTGTGCCCTGAACTGACCGAAATCCTAGGACCTGAGGAAGCGGGCTGGCAGCGCGCCCTTTCAACCCTGGACCGGCTGGGAGAGCTGGTCAGCCTGCTCGGACAGCGGTTCGAGGGCGGGCGAGCAGAAAACTTGGCGCTCGGGGAGCTCTCCCTGTTGCTCGGAAGGTATCGTCCGCAGATTGGCGAGAAGTTGACGAGTCCAGTGGGCGGTGGGCGCCAGTCCGGCCAGCTGCTGGCACTGGCGGCGCTCTACTGCACCGAAGTTCGTGGAAGCTCCGCGGCACGCGAAAGTGCCGCTGCACACAGTGCGGAGCTCGCTTATCGGCGCTGTCAGGAACTGCGGCTTAGTCGGCCGGAGGCGGACCGAGTACGCCGGATCGTTCGAAATCACTGGAGGCCAGAGGCGCTGGCCGCGGGCGGTCGACCTGGCGACGGTGACACCTATCGCTTCTTCCGAGACACGGGCGAGGCCGGCGTCGAGCTGATCCTGTTGTTTCTTGCAGGCTATCTGGCAGGGCTTACGCCCCCGCCGCCGCCGGAGGAATGGAGGGCGAAGGTCGGGGTCGCCCGCACTCTGATGGAAGCTTGGTTCGACAGGACGGATCAGGTAATACGGCCGCCGAAACTGCTTGGGGGCGACGAGCTGGCAGCCGCTCTCGGGCTGCAACCTGGACCGATCATAGGAGACTTACTTGAGCAGATTCGGGAAGCCCAAGCCGAGGGCGCGGTCAGGAGCAAGGAAGCTGCGCTTGAATTCGCCCGCCGGCAACTCGTGCTCGGCGAGGGTCCGGATCTGAGCGACAGGCCGACCTAGGCCTCAGGGATAGATTTCCGTGAGGGTCGGTTCGTAGAAGCAGCGGCAGCCAAGCGGGTGTGAACACCCCGCGGCGGGCAGCTCAGGCACCTCGGATTTTTCGTATTCTCCTTCTTGCTCGCGGCAGGCCGGGCAAGCGTCATGGGTGACGATAATTCGAATCTTGCTGACGCGCGGGTTGTCCCGCAGCCGGGCGAGGGCCCTTGCCTGAGGTGATTGCATTTGACTGTTTCGTTTGTTAGGCGGGTCGGATTGTACACCGGAGGCGCAGACCCGTGACCCGATCGATCCTGCACGTAGACCTGGACGCGTTCTTCTGCTCGGTCGAGGAACTGCTGGACCCCAAACTCAAGGGCAAGGCCTTTGTCGTCGGAGGTCGGCCGGAGGGTCGCGGTGTAGTGGCCTCGGCTTCCTATGCAGCCCGCAAGTTCGGCATCCGATCGGCCATGCCGATGGCTCAGGCAGTGCGGCTGTGTCCTCAGCTGATCGTCGTTCGGCCCCGGCACGGCGTGTACTCCGAGTATTCCGACCAGGTGATGGAGTATTTGCGCGATTCGGTGCCGGTTGCGGAACAGATCTCAATCGACGAGGCTTTTCTGGATGCGAGTGACGATCCACGCGGAGGGCAAGTCGCCGCCTCCGAAATGCAAGCCGCCATTCGTGATCGCTTCGGCCTGCCGACCTCCTGGGGCGTTGCAGCGAACAAACTGGTCGCCAAAATCGCAACCGAGGTCGGCAAGCCCAGTGGACTGATCGCAGTTCCACCCGGTTCGGAGGCGGATTTCCTGGCCCCGCTCCCGGTCAGCATGCTCTGGGGAGTGGGTCCGAAGGCTGAGCTGCGGCTGGCTGAGCTCGACATACGGACGATTGGCGATCTTACGAGGTTGTCGGACGCACGCCTCAGCGCTCTCTTTGGAGACTGGGGCACAGAACTTGCAGCCAGGGCTCGCGGGCAAGACGATCGGCCAGTCCAGGATTGGTATGAACCGCGCTCGCTCTCTTCAGAGCAGACCTTCACCAAAGACCTCGCTTCTGAAGAGAAGCTTCGGCACAGCATGCGGCAAATGAGTGAGAGGGTGGGAGGGCGGCTGCGCCAGGACAGGCTGGCTGGATCAACTGTACGGATCAAGCTCCGTTGGCCAGATTTCACGACGATCACGCGGCAGATGCGGTTGGATCAGCCGACCGATCAAGACGGGGAAATCTTTACGGCCGCCTGGGCGCTGTTCAAGAAGAACTGGCGGCGTGGGCGAGCCGTCCGGCTGTTGGGCGTGGGCGTCTCCGAACTCAGCCCACCCATGCGCCAGCTTGAGCTTTTTGACCGGGCCTGGGAGCAGGATCGCAAGCTGCTGCAGGCCATCGACAGCCTGAGGGAGAAGTACGGCTCGAGCGTGCTGACGCGTGCCGGCGACTTGAAAGCCGAGCGCGAGGATTGAACGGTCGATCGCCGGAGTCAGTTGGGTAAGGGATCGGCAACGTGACCCTACTTGGAAAAGGCTACTTCATCTGGCAGGTCTGGAACTGTGAGGGCGGAGACGCGGAGGCGATCGCGGCCAAGGCCAAGTCCGCAGGTCTTTCTCACGTTTTGGTGAAGATCGCGGATGGGACGCTGCTGTACAACGTCGACAAGACGACCAAGAAGGACTACGTTCCGCCAGTTGTCCAGGCTTGCCATCGCGAAGGAATCCAGGTCTGGGGATGGCACTACGTGCGCGGCAGTAATCCGATCGGCGAGGCCCGCGTTGCGGTGCAGCGCAGCCTTGCGCTTGGGACCGATGGCTATGTGATCGATGCCGAGGGTGAGTATAAGACAACCGGGAAGCGGCCCGCAGCCCGACGGTTCATGCAAGAACTGCGGGCCGGACTGCCTAACTTGCCGGTGGCCCTCAGCACCTACCGCTATCCCAAGCGACACACTCCGCTGCCCTACGCCGAGTTTCTAGAAGGCTGCGACTATGCCATGCCGCAGGTGTACTATGAGCAAGCCCACAACCCGGAGGCGCAGCTCGAAATGTCCGTGGAGCAGTATATGGCGTTGAAGCCGGCCCGCCCAGTCATCCCCACGGCGCCGACCTACGGCCGCGGAAGCTGGCGACCGACCGCCGATGAGACCACTCGATTTTTCACTAAGGCTAAAGAGCTCGGCCTAAGCGCGGCAAACGCCTGGAGCTGGGATATGGCTTCGCGCGACGCCTACAGCGATCTGTGGGCCGCGGTGGCGGCGTTCGAGTGGTCGACCGAACCGCAGAGTGCGGACATGCCGGAGAGGTTAGTTGGGCGGCTGAATGAAGGGGACAGCAATCTGGTGGCCGGCTTGTATGCGGAGAACGCTGCTCACGTCACCGGCGAGCGCACGCTGTTCTCGCGGGAGGCGATCGCGGACTGGTATAGGCGGCTGCTGAGCGAGACGCTCCCGGGCGGAAAATTCGAAGTCACCGGGAAGGCGGGTTCTGGAACCACCCGGCACTACACCTGGACCGCTCGCAGCCAGCGCGGGGAGGTGCTCGACGGAAACGACACCCTTGGGCTGCGCGAAGGCCGCATTCAGTTCCACTTCAGCTATTTCACAATTCGCTGACTTCGAGCCCGTTCAAGTCAATGGTTGCTGGATAGGGGAGAGACGACTTCGGTGACGGGACTCTCTGTCGACCAGACCGTCGCGCTCACGGTGGGGCTGTTGTCAGTTGCCATGCTGGCTCTGATCTGGCTGGGATACCGGCGGATTCGGGCCGCCCAGCAATTGCCTTACTTCACCCTCCGGCACGCCAGGGTCCGAGAAGGCTGGCGGCTCATCCTGCTTGGATTCGCCCTCGGTATCTTCGGCCTCGTCACACGGCTCTTTGGCACCCAGGCTGCTTCCGTGCTGATCACCCCGACCCCTTCGCTCACGCCCACCGCAAGCACGACTCCGACCGCAACAATCACGCTCACCCCCTCGATCACGTCCACTCCCTCGGTTACCCCAACGCCGAGCATCACCCCGACGGCAAGCGAGACACCCACGCCAATTCTTCCGGAAGCCTTGACCGTTCTGTTCCGAGAGACGGTGACCCCTCGGCCGGAGGCGGTGTTCAGCCCGATCGAGTTTGGCCGGCGACTGGATCGGCTGAACCGGGCGATCGCGCCGGACATCGTCTTTGAGAATCCGGTGGACGTCCTCTACGGAGCATTCACCTATGAATCCCTGGATGATGGTGTCCGCTGGACGGCGCTTTGGTATCTGGGGCCGGAGATTGTGTGTACAGAAACGAAGCCCTGGGATGGCGGCACGGGGGGATTCGGGTTTACGGAATGCCAGCCGCGCGGTGGTTGGCAGCCAGGCGACTATGAGGTTCGCATGTTCCTGGGAGAAACCTGGTTCGTGTCGGGCAGGTTTTCGATCGGGGGTCTTCCGGTGCCGGTGTCCGCGACCCCGACCCCGTAGACTCTGTGCGGCCGGCGATGCTCGCCGGATGTCAGCCCACGCCGTCGAGAGCGAACGAAGCCTCGATCAACTCCAGAACCGACTGGTAACCGCGGCGCATCGGGCGAATCTCGATGTATTCATTGAGAGTGTGGGCTTCGCCGCCTTTGGTGAGACCCATACAGATCGCTGGAATTCCGCGGCTAAGCGGAATGCTGGCGTCGGTTGAGCCTGATTCGAGCAACCGCTCCCGCTCTCCGTTGCGCCTGAGGGAGTCGCTGGCTGCCAGCACGAGCGGGTGATCGGCAGGGAGATTACCCCCGGGGCGTGAACCTACCAGGTCGAATCGCACTTCGACTGCTTCAGCTTTGCTGCGCTCGATCATTTCCCGGATCTGTGTCTCCAGTTCTTCGAGCGTCCGGTCCGACTCTGAACGGATGTCTAATTCGAGGGTCGCCTCGTCAGCGATGCTGTTCACAGAGCGGCCGCCTTGCATGGTGCCGATGTTCAGAGTGGTGCGTGGGTCTTGCGGCAGAGCGATCTGCAGGAGATCTGCACCCAGGCGCAGCAAATTGTGAAGGGCGGAAGGCCGTCCCGTGTGGATCCAGGAATGACCACCCCGGGTTCGGGTCTTGATCCGATATCTCCGAACGGGCAATCCACGGTGATAGATGTGACCGAGCGACATTCCCTCCAACACCAAGTAGGCGGAGACTTCCTTTCCGAAGCGACTCACGACCTCGCGCATTCCTCGCAAGTTCCCCAACCCTTCTTCACAAACGTTCGCCACCACCCAGACGTCGCCAGCTGGCTGCCGGTTGGAGAGATCAACCGCCAACTCCACCAGCGCGGCGAGGGCAACCGCGTTGTCGCCGATTCCCGGACCGGTCAAACGGGTGTGTGATCGACGGTGCCTCAGATCAGTGACAGTAGAAAACACACTGTCTAGGTGGGCGGAGACCACGAGCGGCGGACGATGACCACCGGCGACCCTTCCATATAGATTACCGAGCTCGTCCTGCTCTACCCTTAGCAGCCCTGCGGCCTCGAATTCGGAGTGCAGGAAATCGGCCCGCTCCGCTTCACCAAAGGTGGGTGCGGGGATGGACTGAACTCTGAGGGTCCGCTGAATCCAGCGTTCGAGATCCATGGCTACAGGAGCCTGGTGGAAGGGCGCAAGGCCTCCAGCCTGGCCTGGGCCAAACCCGGCGCGGCCCCGAGCGCGAACAGCGCGCCGTGGCCCTCGATCGCCAGCGAAGCAGACACGCTGCCACGGATTCCGGCCTCCACCGCATCTCCAGTTTGCTGCAAGCCGGCAAGAAAGCCGCCACAGTAGGCATCGCCAGCGCCAGTCACATCTACCACGCGTGCCGGGCTTGCAGGAATCTGCCAACGGCGCTTGCTGGCATGATCCCAGAGATATTGCCCGGCTGCGCCGCGCTTGATCACGACGACCGAGCATCCAAAATCGGCCAAGGTCTCCGCCATATCCCAGAGGTCGGTCGGGCGGGGCTGAAAGAAGGACCGCACTTCTGCCTCGCTTGGCAGGAAGGCATCCAACCCGTTCACCAGAGTGCGCAGCTGCTGCCTGAATCCCGGCTGCATGTACCGAATCGACGGGTCAACAGTAATCAGTTTCACACCCATCTCTCTCAGCCTGGCGGGCACCACGCTGTGGGTCAAGTAGTCGGCCGGAGCCAGGTGAGCGGCCAGCGCCGAACCGGAGTCGTCGGGCAGGTCGGCGGGCCGGATCGCGAGCGGACCGAATTCGTTGAGATGGCCCTGTCCTTCTGTCGAGGAGCGGTAATCGAACAGGACTGGGGGCAGCGGGAGGCCGGCCCGGAGAAAGTGAGCGG
This sequence comes from uncultured Anaerolineaceae bacterium, assembly GCA_964356605.1. Classification (GTDB taxonomy): domain Bacteria; phylum Chloroflexota; class Anaerolineae; order Anaerolineales; family E44-bin32; genus JADFRG01. Next base: position 2,334 of record CAYHJH010000020.1, on the reverse strand, counting down.
CCGGATGGGTGTCCACCCGTTCCTGGGGCGAAAGGTATTTGTAGAAGGTGCGGGTGTCTTGCGCATCCGGCAGCAAACGAACCCCCCCGGTCTGAATGCCAGCGGAGCGGATCTGATCGAGCCACTCAGCGGGATAGTTTGATCCGATACGGCTGATGATCCCAACCGAGCTTGACCATACGGCCGCGCCCACCGCGGCGTACACGGAGTTGCCGCCAAGCACGCCCAGGTACGCCTGATCATCGTGGGTGATACAATAATCTTCCCGCAAGCCTCCGATGATCAGATACTGGGGGGACATCGGAGTGATTATACCGAGAGCGCTTCGATGGTCAGCTCACTGAGTCAGCAAGCCGCGATTGCCGAGGTCTTCATAGAGCAAGCATGGCCCCAGGCGAAGGAAAGAGCCTGGGGCCAGTTCGAATCCCGGCTCAGAGGCATTCGGCGCGTGATCTTCTGCGGGTGCGGGGATTCACATCACGCGGCCTACAGCCTGAGCTGCGTTGTCAACAACTGGTGCGGCCTGCCTGCGCATGGACTGTCCTCGATGGAGGCAGCCCGCTACCTGGTTCCGCATTTGACGTCCAACCCTCGAGACCTCTTGCTGGTTGGGATCTCTGCGTCAGGTGAAACGGCTCGGACACTGGAGGCGGTCGCTCTGGCGAGAGACTCCGGACTGCGCACCCTTGGACTGACATCCAGCGCGCAAGGGACGCTCAGCCAAGAGGCGGACTGGGGTCTTTCGCTCGATTTGCCCGAAGTGAGCGCCGGACCCGGTCTCTTGAGCTACCTGGCCTCGCTGCTCGGCGGGTACGCCCTGGCGGCCAGTCTGGCGCCGGCGGATCTCCGGAAAACGATCGACCGCAGCGTGACTCAGATTCCAGAATTCCTTGCAAGTTGGCAGGCGATCCAAAGCAGCCAAATGGACGAGTTGTCGGCTCAGTGGGATTTGAAGTTGCCGCTGGTTTTCCTCGGGTCCGGGCCGGCCTACGGCGCAGCCATGTTCGCCGCCGCGAAGTGCATCGAAGCCACCGGGCAGGTTGCCTGGGCGCAGGGCATTGAGGAGTGGGCTCATCTGGAATACTTCGCTGAGCCGGCGGACCTGCCGACTTGGATATTGAGCGCAGGCGGAGCCAGTTCGAGTCGAGAGCAGGAGATAGCCGAGGCAGCCAGTCGGATCGGGCGAAAATTGATCGTGAGCGAGTGGAAAACGGGGGAGACGCTCCCGGCTTGGATACGCGAGAGCCTGGCGCCGCTGGTCTTATGGGCCGGGCCGGTGATCTTTGCCGACAGGTTGATGCACCGGTTCGGTCAAACCCCGTTTCGAAGTTTCTCCGGCGGGCGAGGCCGGGAGGAGGGTGGAGGGATCAGCCGCATTCGCAGCAGTGCGCGGATTTCATCGATCGCGGGACTCCGGGCATACCGCGCCCGGAACTGAAGTCACATTGTAAGGTCTTTGCAATCATGGTTATAATGTCGCCACAGAGGCAGCGAAAATTCTCCGCTGCCGAGTTCTCTTGCCTGGGGGCCCCCGGGAATGGCAATTGCGAACATCCTGTTGATTGAGAGCGGCCGGCCGAGCGCACCCTCATTCGCATCCTCCCTCGAGAAGAAAGGGTTCGCGGTCACGGTCCATCATCAGGTTGGCTCCGCAATCAAGTCGGCTGTCAAGAGTCCTCCGGATGTGCTCATCCTGGATGCCGCTTCGATGCGCACGAGCGGGAGCCGATTGTGCCGGACGGCACGAGCGAATTTGGATGGCGTGCCCATTATCCTGATCTCACCCGAAGGCGCAGGCCAGGAAACGACTAACGGCTTCACGGTCAACCTCGTACACCCGTTTACTCCGCGAAAGCTTGTAAACCGGGTTCACCGGCTACTGCCCGGGGACGACCGCTATTCGCTGCAGGCCGGCCCGATCAAACTCAATCTGGCCCAACGCAAAGTCAAGGTCCACGGTCGCGAGAGTCGGTTGACGCCCAAGCAGGCTAAGCTGCTGGAACTCTTCATGCACAATCCCGGGAAACTGCTTACCCGCAAGCAGCTGATCCGGGAGGTCTGGCTCACCGATTACACGGGAGATACCCGCACGCTGGATGTGCACATGAGCTGGCTGCGGCACGCAGTCGAAGGGAATTCCAAGACGCCGCAATACCTGCGCACGATCCGAGGCATGGGTTACCGCCTCGATATCCCAACCTAGAAGGCGAACTTGCACAGAGAAGGAAATTGCGCACCTGCAAGGGTGCGCAATTTCCGTTTGGGAGAGTCAGCGGAGGCGGCTCCGCTCCGTTGTCAGCCCAAATTCGCCGCGGGCGGCCATCCCCCGCGCGG
>CAYHJH010000019.1:1379-16338 GCA_964356605.1 uncultured Anaerolineaceae bacterium | reverse complement strand
CTCTAAGGCAAACCCCAACCTACAGTATCCGCGCAAGCCCGGCCTGGCCGCCTTACAATCGCCCTACAATTGGAGAGCAACCCGAGTTTCGCTTTGAAACCCGCCTCGGATAACGCCCGGACCGGCCCTGCCGAGCATCTGCTTGTCAAGCCGATACCCGGCAGGTATGATTGCACCGATGGCCGATGAATTCCTGCTCGCGCCCTCCATCCTGTCTGCTGATTTGTTGCGGCTCGGCGACGCGATTCGGGAAGTGGAGGCCGCCGGCGCAGACTGGATTCACATCGACGTGATGGACGGGCATTTTGTGCCCAACATCACGATGGGGCCGGTCGTCGTGCAAGCCGCCCGCCGGGCGACGGGCTTGCCGCTCGACGTGCACCTCATGATCGCCGAGCCGGAACGCTACCTGGAGGCATTCTCCGACGCAGGCGCGGATTCGCTGACGGTACACGTTGAGGCGGCCGGACACCTGCATCGAACGATAGAGGCTATCCATGGGCTCGGCCTGCACGCCGGCGTTGCCCTGAATCCGGCAACCCCAACCGGCCACCTATCGGAGATCCTTCCGATCGTGGACATCCTTCTGGTCATGACGGTCAATCCCGGCTTTTCTGGTCAAACATTCATTCCGGAGTCGCTGCGAAAGGTCGAGCAGATCCGAGGATGGCGCAACGCGGGGCTGACCCGGGCGCGCATTCAGGTGGACGGAGGCATTACGCCTGAAACCGCTCCCCTCGCGGCAAGGGCAGGAGCAGATGTCTTCGTCGCCGCAAGCGCCATTTTTGAGCACGAGGGTGGGATCAGCGCCGGAGCGCGAGCCATCCTGGAATCGCTGGCGCCTGAGGCAATGGAGAAATGAAAGAGACCGCCCGGTGGACGGTCTCTGGGTAGGCCATGTTCGGGGCTCTCAGGCGCGCGAAACCCGCTTGATGCACTTGGCGCAATACGTCTTACGCACCAGCTTGCCTTGCTCCAAGACCCGGGTGCGCTGAAGATTGGGCTTGAAGGTCCGCCTGGTTGCCCGCATTGAGAAACTGCGGTTGTGACCGAAGGATGTGGTCGTGCCGCAGCGTTCGCATCTTGCCATGATCTCTTCCCGGAATAGCCGGGCAATCTTACCACAGAACCCACACAGGACTCGCAGCCATGCCTGAGGACGAGCGGGCTTACGGTTCGATCACAGTCTCGCCGCATGCCATCGCCGCCGTGGCGGCCCGGGCCGCGCGGCAATCATACGGCGTCGTTGGGATGGCCTCCAGGCACCGCTTTGGCGGGTTGAGCGCCAGCAGGTCCGATCATGGGGTGGAAGTCGCGGTCGAGTCAGGCCGGATCACAATCGATCTGTACCTGGTCGTCGAATACGGGACCCGCATTTCGAGCGTGGCCACCAGCGTCGCAAACTCCGTCCAATATCAAGTAGAGAAATTCATCGGACTTCCAATCGCGGCAGTGAACGTACATGTCCAAGACCTGCGAGTGAGCGAGGAGGAGTGAGAGAGGAAGCTCGCGACCAAGCCAGGGATCGCCTGGCAATGCGCTACCGTTACATCGACGGGCGGATGTTGTTGCGCCTGACCGAGGCCGCCATGACCTGGCTGCGAACCAATCAACGGACGGTTAACAACCTGAACGTGTTCCCCGTCCCAGACGGAGACACCGGGACCAACATGCTGCTGACCATGCAGGCTGCCTTGAAGGAAGTAGAGTCCCGGGAAACGCGCGCCATCGGGAAAGCTCTGCACGCTCTGGCCCACGGGGCTCTGATGGGCGCCCGCGGCAACTCCGGCGTGATCCTGTCTCAGCTCTGGCGGGGCTTCGCCCGAGCGCTCGAGCAGTCCAAGGAGATGGACGCGCCGGCCTTCGTTCAGGGGTTGCTAGAAGCTCGCGACACCGCCTATCGCGGGGTTGGCCAGCCGGTGGAGGGTACGATCCTTACGGTGTCCAAGGACATCGCTGCCGCTGCGGAGAAGGCGCTGGCCGATGGTGCTACCTCTAACCTCGAGATTCTCGAAGCGTCGGTTCGAGCTGCGGATGCTTCCGTCGAGAACACACCGAACCTGTTGGCCGTGCTGAAGGAAGCCGGCGTGGTTGACGCCGGAGGCAAGGGACTCTTCTTCATTTTGGAAGGAATGCTCAGGGCAGCCACGGGACAGCCGCTGGATGTTCCGCTCGTGGCCGTGGGCGAAATCGACTTCCAGCGGATCGGTGGTGTGGCAGAGTCGATCGAGGCGGGCCAGGACTGGGAGGTGATTGTGGATTTTCGGCCGGCCGGCCGGCTGGAACTCAGGACCTTTGCCCAGGAGCTCGCTCAACTGGGGACCTCGATCCAGTTCGGAGAGGGAGACGGCATCGTTCGAATGCATATCCACGTCCCCGACAAGACCGAGTATCAGCCGATCGAGTTCTGCAAGCAGAAGGGCACAGTGGTCAATGTGCATCTTGAGAACCTCATGGACCAGCTGGGCTCTGTGCTGGAATTGGCCCCTCTAAAGGAAGGCCAGCTAGGTGTGGTGGCGGTCTCGGCAGGTCCTGGCATGGCCCGGGTGATGGCCACCCTAGGAGTCTCGGCCTTGATCGAGGGTGGCCAGACCATGAATCCAAGCACGGAGGACATCCTTGCAGCGGTGGAGGCCCTGCCGACCGACCAGGTGATCGTACTTCCGAACAACAAGAACATCCTCATGGCCGCCAAGCAAGCAGCAGAAATGAGTGGTAAACAGGTCGCGGTCATCTCCACGACTTCGATGCCTCAAGGGATCGCTGCGCTGATCAATCACAATCCAGACGGCAGATTGGCCGAGACCGCCGAGGCCATGACGGAAGCCATGCAAGAGGTCCGGAGCGGTGAACTCACCCGCGCCAGTCGGTCAGTCCTGATCGAGGGAATTCAGGTTCGAGAGGGCCAGGTGATCGCGCTGCTGGACGACCAGCTGGTCTGCTCTTGCGATGACCTCTTGGAGGCCACCCTCAAGCTGCTGGAGGCCGCGCAAGCAGGGGAAGGGGAGGTCATTACGCTATACTACGGCGGCGGAGTCCTGTCGCAGGAGGCCTCTTCAATCGCCGATCAAGTGCGAATCGTCTACCCCAAGCAGGAAACGGAATTGGTCCACGGCGGCCAGCCTCACTATGACTTGATTCTGTCCGTCGAGTGAGCATGACCCCCATCCACGTCGTCACTGATAGCTCGGCTCGATTCCTCGACCCCACAACAGCCAGCCACCCACTTCTCACCCTGGCCTCTGTCACAGTCCGATTCCCCGATCAGGTTATTGAAGACCAACCGAACCTCAGCCTGCAGGATCATCGCTCACTCTTTGCTGCGAACCCGGGCCAAGCATTGGCCGATCCCCCGACCGTTCAGCAGCTCGAGCGAGTCTTTTCTGAACTTCAGCAGCATACCGACCAGATCATTTCGATCCATACCTCTGCCGGGATCAACTCCGCCTACCAGAATGCGATGCGGGCGAGTGAGAGTTTCCGCGGACGCAGCAACATTCAGATCATTGATTCAACGACGCTTTCGGCCGGCCTGGGCATCCTCGTCACTGACGCCCTCAGAGCAGTGGACCGAGGCGATACGCTGGATGAAGTCGTCCGCCTGGTCCGCGGCCTGATCCCCCGGCTGTATGCCGTATTTTTTCTGGACGACCTGATTTACCTGGAGCGCAATGGCCTGGTGAGCAAATCTCAGGCCATCCTCGGCAATATGATGGGCGTCCTTCCATTCCTGACAGTCGAGCACGGTCAATTGATCACGATGGAAAAAGTCCGCAATCGCCCTCGCGCTCAAGAGAAGCTGATTGAGTTCGTGACCGAGTTCTCTGCAATCAAGCACCTTGTCCTGCTGCACAGCGCGCCCGAGCCGGACGAAGAGGTGCGCCTGGTTGCAGAACGATTGCAAGCCTTGTATCCTGATACGGCGATTGGCTTCATCAATTATGGTCCGGCAGCAGCAACTTACATTGGGCTGAACGGAATGGGAGCCGTCGTTATGGAGACCGAAGAGGAGCCTACCTAGCCACTTGAACGCGGCGATCGAGAAACTGTCTAAGGTGCTCCAGCTTGAAGCGGCTCGCGGCTACGACAACCGGGCGGTGTTCGGCGGGCTCGAGAAAATGATGGAGACCTGGGAGCCGGAGGTCCGCCAGTTGGGCGTTCCGGGCGAGTTGCCCGACGTGGTGGTATCTCGGCTGAGAGATTACCCCCAACTCTCTCCCGCCTCGCGGGCCGAAGTCCTGCAGGGTATTTGGAACCGGTTGTATCAGGAATACCCGGAGCTGCGCCCGCAGATCGCCGATGGCGAAGGGAGGGCGGGCGGCCCACAGCCCATCAAGAACGCCGTCCTGACCGAGGGGGCTGATGCAAGCCCGCACCTCTCCGACCTGTCAGCAAACACCGGGGAACCGGAACTCGCGCCGACGGGGGTCGAAGATGAGGATCCGCTGGAACCGGAGGCTGCGGCCGATGAGCAGCTCTCGGATGAGCCGGCTTCGCTCGACGCGCAGCTGACGACCGTTCCGGGAATCGGGCCGAAGTCCGGCCACACGCTGCAGAAGCTCGGCCTTGAGACGCTCGGCGACCTGCTCTGGCATCTCCCTAGCCGCTACGACGACTACTCCCAGCTCAAGACCATCAATCGCTTATGGTACGGCGAGGAAGTCACGGTCATTGGGACGGTGGAGCAGGTCTCTGTCCGTACTGTGCGGGGCGGGAAAATGAAATTGGTGGAGGCCACAATCAGCGACGGGACCGGGACGATCGGGGTCACCTGGTTTAACCAGGCCTGGATCGCCAGCCGGCTGAAGCCGGGCGAAGCAGTTGTGCTCTCCGGCAGGGTCGACCAGTACCTGGGCCGTTTGACCATGAACGGTCCCGAATGGGAGCCATTAGAAAGCGAGCAGGTTCACACCAATCGCATTGTCCCGGTCTACCCGCTGACCGCCGGCATCACCGCGAAGTGGTTGCGGCGGGTGATCAACTCGGTGGTGACCCGGGTGGCCACCCGTATCCCCGATCCGCTTCCGGCGACGGTGCTCGGGGAGACCGGCTTACTGCCCCTCGGCACCGCTCTTCGACAGGTGCATTTCCCGGATTCATGGGATCAGCTCAAACAGGCCCAGCGCCGGCTGGCGTTCGATGAGCTTCTCTACCTCCAGCTTGGGGTGCTGCGCCAGAAACAGGGCTGGGTGGAGCTGGAGTCTGAGCCGTTTGTGATCGACCAGGCCTGGCAGGAGCGCTTCCTTTCCAAGCTGCCTTTTCAGTTAACCGACTCTCAACATCGGGCGCTCCAGCAGGTCCGGGACGACCTGGCAAAGCCCCATCCCATGAACCGCTTGCTGCAGGGCGATGTGGGCTCGGGAAAGACTGTGATCGCGGCTGCTGCCATTGGCATCGCGGCCTCCCACGGTGCGCAGTCCGCTCTCATGGCGCCGACCGGCATCCTGGCCGAGCAGCACTTCTCCACCCTGCGAGAGCTCATGCCCCAGGCAACTGGCTTGCCAGCCGAGCGAATTGAATTGCTGCTCGGGTCTACCCCGGACCCAGAAAAAGCTTCGATCCGAGATCGGCTTCAGAGCGGAGACGTGCTGCTGGTCATAGGCACCCACGCATTGCTGGAGGAGCCGATCAACTTCGCCAGGCTCGGGCTTGCCGTGATCGACGAACAGCATCGATTCGGTGTGGCGCAGCGTGCCGCCTTGCGTAGCAAGGGAACCGGACCGCATCTCATCGTGATGACCGCCACCCCGATCCCGCGCTCCTTGGCCCTGACTCTCTATGGGGATCTCGACCTCACCGTGATCGATGAGCTCCCGCCCAGTCGCCTCCCGATCGAGACCCGTGTCTTGCGCCCCATCGAGCGGTCCCGCGCCCACAACTTCATCCGCGGACAATTGGAAGCCGGCCGGCAGGCATTTGTCATCTACCCACTCGTCGAAGGCTCGGACCATGTCCAGGCCAGCGCCGCGGTAGACGAGCATCGACGACTCCAGGATTCGGTCTTTCCAGAGTTCCAGGTCGGGCTGCTGCACGGTCGACTCAAGCCGGAGGAAAAAGAGCACGCCATGGAAGCGTTTCGGGCCGGGGAGCTGCAAGTGCTGGTTTCTACTTCAGTCATCGAAGTGGGGATCGACGTGCCAAACGCCACGGTGATCCTGATTGAGGGCGCCAACCGCTTCGGATTGGCCCAGCTTCATCAGTTTCGAGGTCGGGTGGGTCGTGGACCGTATTCGTCCCACTGTCTGCTGATCCCCGAGAATGACAGCGAAGTCGAGAACGAGCGCCTGAAGGCCATGGAACAGACCTCCGACGGATTCAAGCTCTCGGAGCTGGACCTCGAGCAGCGCGGAGCCGGCGACCTGCTTGGAACGCGGCAGTCGGGCTTCGAACTGCGCGCTGCCCGGCTGACCGACATCCGCCTCATCGAGAAGGCGCGGGCCCAGGCAATCCGACTGTACGAACGGGACCCGCAACTTGTAGCGCCAGAGCATTCTGCACTGGCTGAGGCGGTTCAGCGGTTTTGGGCCAACGGGAAGGGGGAAATCAGCTGATGATCCGAGCCGTCTTTCCCGGAACCTTCGACCCGATCCATCACGGACACATCGATATTGCTGCCCGTGCGGCGCGGGTGTTTGACGAGCTCATTATCGCGATATACGACCGACCGCTCAAGAGCCTGTTGTTTTCACCCGAGGAGCGGCTGGCGTTGGTCGAGGAGACCTTTGCCGGAGTGGATCGGGTGCAGGTCAGGACGTTCAGCGGCCTGATCGTCGAGTATTGCCAGGAGATCGGGGCCCAGGTAATCGTGCGCGGCCTGCGGGTCTTCTCCGACTTCGAACACGAATTCAGGATGGCCCTGGCCAACCATCGCCTGGCCCCTGAGATCGAGGTGGTCCTGTTCATCACTCAGGAGGAGCACAGCTTCTTGACCGGATCGACGGTACGCGAGATCGCCTCGCTGAATGGCGATATCAGCAGCATGGTTCCGAAGCACGTCGCCAAGGCGCTAAAGCAGAGATTCAAGGAGCTGGGGGAGGATGCCGTGCCTATCACCTCCTTGCGGGACTGACCCCCCAGTTGACCAGATTTCGAGTTCGGTGTACGCTTCGGCGCTTATAACCACGGGCTAGACGGAGGACCCGGAATGGACATTCTGCACCTGGTGGACCGATTGGAAGAGCTCTTCAACGAGAGCCGACCCATTCCTCTGACTCGCAGCGTTATCGTGGACGAGGACCGGGTCCTGGAAATCATTGACCAGATGCGCATCTCGATTCCGGACGAGGTGAAGAAGTCACAACAGATCCTTACACAGCGCGATCGGGTGATGGCCCAAGCTCAGGAGGAGGCCAACCGGACACTCAATCTCGCCAAGCGGCAGGGCGAAGATTCGCTTTCTCGGGACGCGGTCGTCAAGGCAGCCCACGAGCGAGCCGAGCAGATCTTGGATCAGGCGCGGGCCGAGGTCGAAACCGTCCGCAGTGACGCCGACGAGTACGTCGTGGAATCGCTCTCCGCCCTGGAAGACGAGCTCATCCGACTGTTGAACCAGGCCCGCAACGGAATCGCGAAGCTCGCCGCCGAGCGGCAGAGCCAAGTTCCGCAGGAAGAACTGGCCGAGCAAGTCTAGCAATCTCCGCAGCTCGATCCGATCGGAAACAGATCGCGCCCTCTCGGGCGCGATTGCTTTGGTCTCCGAAACCCAGCTCCTGCTGTTATTCTGCCGGTTCCGCGGACCGCTCCCGCAGTTCGGATGCCGGCTCACGCCGGATGCCCGCCTTTTCGATTACAGCCTGGATGAAACTTCGGAAGAGCGGGTGCGGGCGGTTGGGGCGCGAGAGGAACTCCGGGTGGAACTGACTGCCAAGCATGAACGGATGGTCGGCCAACTCGGCAATCTCCACCAGCCTGCCATCGGGGGACAACCCAGAATAAACCATCCCGTGCTCGGCGAGAATCTCACGGTAGGTGTTGTTGAATTCGAAGCGGTGTCGATGGCGCTCCTCAACCAACGGGACCTCATAGGCGCGACGCGCAGCCGTTCCCGCGACCAACTCGCACGGATACACTCCCAACCGCATCGTGCCACCTTTGTCACCGATGCCGCGCTGCTCCGGAAGCAAGTCGATCACCGGATGTGGGGTATGGGGATCAAACTCGGTCGAGTTGGTGTCTTCCGACCCGAGCACGTGGCGGCCGAACTCAATCACCATCACCTGCATCCCCAGGCACAGACCGAGGTATGGTACCTGGTTCTCTCGAGCGTATCTGGCCGCTGCAATCTTTCCCTCAATGCCTCGGTGGCCGAAACCACCTGGCACGATGATGCCGTGTGCGCGTTCCAGGTCTTCCCAGCCTCTTCCTTTCTCCAGTTCGGCGGAGTGCAGCCACAGCAGCTCCGTCTCAACCCCGCAAGCCAGCGAGGCGTGCCGGACTGCTTCGCGGACGCTCATGTACGCGTCCTGTAGCTCGACATACTTGCCGACCAGCGCGACGCGCACCTTGGGCTTTCCCTGGCGTTCGAGGGCGACCAATCGCTCCCACTCCGTCCAGTCAGGCTTCTGCGCCTCGGTCAACCCCAAACGCTGTGTGATATAGGTCCCCAAACTCGCGGCCTCTAAACTCAGTGGAACTTCATACAGGCTTTTGGTTGTTACCACTGGAATGACCGCCTTCGGATCGACGTCGCAAAACTGGGCGATCTTTTCGCGCACGCTCTCACCGACCGGGTAATCGGATCGGGCCACGATCACATCCGGCGAGATACCAATCGAGCGGAGCTCCCGCACCGAATGCTGGGTCGGCTTGGTCTTCAGCTCGCCGGTGGCGCCAATGTGCGGCAGCCACGTGGCATGCACGAACAACGAGTTCTCACGACCAACCTCGGATCGAATCTGCCTCAGGGCTTCCAGGAATGGAAGCGATTCGATGTCGCCAACGGTCCCTCCAACTTCCACCAGGACCAGCTCTGCGCCGGTGACTTGACTGACCTCCCGAATCCTGGCTTTGATCTCGTTGGTGATATGCGGGATCACCTGAATCGTTCCGCCCAGAAAGTCGCCACGCCGCTCCTGGGCAATCACGTTGGAGTAGATCTGCCCGGTGGTCAGGTTGCACACCCGGCTGAGGTTGGCGTCGATAAAGCGCTCGTAATGTCCAAGATCCAGGTCGGTCTCCGAACCGTCATCCAGCACATACACTTCGCCGTGCTGGTAAGGACTCATCGTGCCCGGATCGACGTTGATGTAGGGATCCAATTTCTGAATGGAGACGCGGATCCCGCGCTCTTTCATCAGCTTGCCCAGCGCGGCCGTCGTCACGCCCTTGCCAACCGAGCTGACCACGCCGCCGGTAAGAAAGATGTATTTGGTCATCGCATCCTCCGCCATAAAGGGCGGTGGGGAGTGTCGCCTCGCGGCGAACTCCCCACCGTCAACCAATGAACGGACGTCGGTTGCCCAACCCTCATCCGACCAACCGCTCCAGATCGCCGACCGCCCGCCGCATTTCCAGCAAGACCAATCCAAGCTTGGCCTTCTGCCTGGCCAGGACAGTCAGGACCGCTTCTTCACCGGAAGCCATCAATAGCACGTAACCACCCTCACCGTGGACGTAGACCTCGTCCAACATCCCGCGGCCGAGTTCGGTGGCGATCCGTTCACCCAGGCTCAGCATCGCGGCGGACATGGCCGAGACCCGGTCTTCCTCGACTCCGCTGGGGAGCGATGAAGCCATGACCAAACCGTCCACGCTGACGATCGCCGAGGCTTCGATGTCAGGCGTCCTGCCCTGCAGATCCCTCAGTCGGTCGACCATGTGGTCGGTCCGGGTCTTCTCCTTCACGGCTCCCCCGGGCAGAACGCGGGACAGTCTATCATGAGGGTATGGGCCGGGCAAGCAAGCAGCCCGCGAATGCATCACTCATCGGGCTCCAACCCCTCCGGCACCGCCACCACGATCCGTCCTGCTTCCAAATCGATCTCCAAGATCACGGAAGAGATCGCGGGCAAGAGCAGCTCTCGGCCGCCTTCCGGCTGGACCACGTACACGTCGTTACCACCTGTTTCGAGGATCTCGCTCACCTGGCCGAGCTGCTTGCCGCCCAGCTCAACCACATCCAGGCCAAGGATCTGCCTATGGTAATAGACGCCCTCTGGCAGCGGGGTCGCCTGATCGAACGGGATCAGGATCTCTCGGGACCGGATTTGCTCCGCTTGGGTCCGATCGGAGACCGACACCAGCCTCAGGAGGAACTGACCCCGATGCGGGCGAAGCGACTCGACGACGAACGGTGTGTCGGAGCTCCCCAGGAAGACAACGCTCTCCGCTTCAAGCGAGCGGATGCTGTCCGACAATGGTTCGACAAGGAGTTCCCCCCGCACCCCGTGGGGACGCAAAATGCGCCCGACTGCGAGATGCTGAGGGGCGCTGGTTGTTCCAGGGTTGCGAATACGGTTGGGATCAGACAATATCGAGCGAGCTACGAACTCCCTTGCGCGAAGCGATCACCCGCATTAGCGACCGAATGGAGTTGGCAACCCTTCCGTTGCGGCCGATCACACGGCCCAAGTCCTCCTCCGCGACTCGAAGCTCGATCCGCACTTCCCGGAGCCCTTCCGTCTCGGTGACACGGACCTGAGTTGGGTCGTCAACCAGCGACTTCGCGATGAACTCTACCAGGTCTCTCATTCGCTGCTTCCCGCTTGGGTGATGTTCGTCGGCCGCGCGATTCTCGCCCGCGGCGGTCACGCGTTAGCTCTCGGACGAGCCCGGTGCCTCGGGTGCGACCGCTGGGGCGCTCGGTCCAGCCGCCTCGGCAGCCGCCGAGGCCTTTTCCGGTTTGCCTTCCTTCTTGGACCGCGACTTCTTTCCCGATCGCTGTCCGGCCTGGGCATCCCGGCGCGTGCGGGGATCGACTGAAGGGAATGCCTGTTTGCCTTCCGCAACCAGGGTTTCCAGGTTTTCACCCTGCTTGAAGCGCTCCCAGCGTTCCCATGTTCCGACGCGCTTAAGGATGGCGGACACTGAATCGGAGGGCTGCGCTCCGTTCTTCATCCAGTGAAAAAGCCTGGCCTCATCCACTGTGACGCTCGATGGCTCGGTCCGCGGGTTATAGGATCCCAAGATCTCTAGAAACCGACCGTCCCGCGGGCTCTCTCGATCGGCTGCCATAATTCGCCAACTGGGTTGATTCTTGGCACCTACCCTGCGCAGTCTGATTCGGACCATATCCCTCTTCCCATGAAGACCTCCGAGGAGCGATTCTCCTCGGAGGCGATTGTTCGCTCTTCCCGTTGACTTGCCCGCTCGGTCAACTTAACGCCCCTAACCCTGTTGACCGCCCGGTACCTAAGGATGATTTTAGCCCCCGCGAGGGGTCAGGTCAAGGTCCCTGGCCAGCCGAAGCAGGGTGATACCAAGTTCACGCGCCGAGTCGACGCTTCCACTCTCAAACAGGATCACCGTCAGCTCCCCCGCCGGGCCCATCCCGATGAACCAGGCCAGTGGCCCTGATCCGCTCAGCGCCAAGGCTTCATATCCACGCAGGCCATCTCCATACCCGGTCAGACTGTCCAGTGCGATCTGGGCGTCTGGTGCGGCCAAGACCGGTTCCTCTTGTTCGAGCTGCCCAAGCGGCTGCCATGCCCCGAGCGTGGGACCGGTGGCCTCGACGAGGCTGAGAGCGGGGCGGACTCCCGCGCCGGCGAGCACCGCGAATGCTCGAGCCACCTGCAGTGGGGTAACCGTCAGGCCTGCTTGCCCGATCGCGGTCAGGGCGGAGTTCTCCGTTGCTTCAAGCGGCACACCGGGTGCCACATCCAATCGGATTTGAGGCGCATCCAGCAATCCGTAGGCTTCGAACGCTTGCCGTATCCCCTCGATGCCCAGCCTATCTCCCAGTGCCGCGAATGGTCCAGCGCAGGCGTGTACCAAGGCCGATTGCCAGGTCGCTGGATCTCCTGCATCGATCGGGCGCTGGCATCCAACACTTTGACCAGACACGGTCACATCGGCGCCAAAGTTCGGGGCGGGCAGATCCGGCGCGATCAACCCTGAGGAATTTGCCCACGCGAAAAGGAGCGGTGCCAGCACCATCCCCGGCTGATAGCGCGCTTGGGTGCCGCGGTTGAGCAGCGGTCCGTCATCTCGGCCCACGATTGTGGCCCATTCCGATTCGAGTGTATTCGGATCGAAGCTCGGCGAAGAGGCCATCGCTAGAATGTCTCCGGACACAGCGTCCAGCACCACCGCAGCCCCTCGCTGGCCAGCCAGTCCTTCAGCCGCGGCCCGCTGCAGATCGGAGTCGAGAGTGAGTCGGACGGTGAATCCGGGTGGCGGCATGCCGTAGAGCAGCTTGCTCCACCAGATTGAGAATGCGTCCGGGCCATTCTCGCCCCGGAGGTAAGCGTCCATACTGCGCTCGATGCCGGCCTGTCCATAGACGCTGGAGTCGTATCCGATCACTGGCGCGCCCGCCCGCTCAGAGTAGACCCGCTGGTACGAGCCGCGGGTGCCGATAGAAGCGGCCAGCTCCGACTCATCCCAGGCGACGATCTCGCCGCGCTGCGAATTCAGGCTGGCGAGCGAGCGGCGGGGGTTGTCGGTCCGAGTGGTCAGACCCTCGGCTCGGACAATCGCCCACCATCCGAGGGCCAGGGCGAGAGCAGCCCATCCGAGAGTGAGGAGAGCGTGAGTGCGGAGTATCGGAACACTGAATGGACCCAAGCGCGGATTGCGGTCCGTGGAGACCAACACCAAGAATCCCGCCGCGATGAAGCTCGTGACCAGCGAGGACCCTCCATAAGAGACGAATGGCAGCGTGACTCCCGTGATCGGCAGCAGGCGCATCACGCCACCCATGATCAGCAGTGCCTGCAGGCCGAGCGCGACAGAAACGCCGGCAGCCAAGAGAGCCGCGAACGGGTCCCGCGCGCCTCCAGCTGCCCGCAGGCCGCGCCCCACCAATACGGCAAACAGACCGATCGCGGCCAGGCCTCCCACCATCCCCCACTCCTCGGCCACGGCTGCGAACATGAAGTCGGAGTGAACCACCGGAACAGCCGTGGGCGCGCCGCGCCCCGGCCCGAGGCCGAGCAGGCCCCCGCTGGCGATGGCGATCAGCGACTGGACAATCTGGTAGCCGGAACCGGTTGGATCGAGCCAGGGATTGATCCAGGCATCCACCCGGGTGCGGACTATACCGAGCGTGAGATACCCGATGATGCCTCCTGCTACCGCCAACCCGAGCGCGCCGATCAAGACCGCGAGATGGCCGTATGCGATGTAGATCAAGAAGGCCAGCAGCCCCAGGAACAACATAGCCGCGCCGAGATCCCTCTGAGCCACCAGTAGCAACCCGGCAAGACCGCTGGCGGCCAGCAGCGGCAGGAAATCGCTCAGCCAGCCAGATTGGCGTTCGACCAGCCTGCGTTCCGCCAGGTAGGAGGCGGTGAATGCGATCAAGAGCAGCCGCAGCGGCTCGGAAGGCTGCAGGTAGATCCCGCAGCACCCCAGCCAGAGTCGTGGCTCGCCGCCGGCAGGATTGGTGCCGAAGACTAATGTCAACGCGGTGACTGCAATTCCTGCCGCCAGCCACAAATACCGGTATCGCCTCAGCCAGCCGAGCCCGGGCGGGCTGCGCAAGACCTCGATGAGCGCGACGGTGCCGACCAGAAACCAGCTGATTTGTCGAGCACCCAGATCCGGCGACAGTCGCCAGACCAGCAGGATCCCCCAGCCGGCCAGCAGCAGCACGACTGGCAGCAAGAGCGGGTCGCGTCTCGGATTGCCCCGGTTGGCGAATCTGCGGATCAGCCAGGCGCATCCGGCCCAGACCGGCAGCAGCACGAAATGCCGGACCCGCAGCAGCCACTCGCTGCTCGGGCCTGCCCCGCCTGCCCCGCTCGTCCCGAGCGAAGCCGAGGGGAGCTTGGTCGAGGGGAGCGTAGCCGAAGGGTACATCCTGAGCGTAGCCGAAGGATACATCCCGAGCGCAGTCGAGGGGACTTCCCTGCGAAATGCGATGGCGAGGGCAGACAGGACCAGGAACGCGAAGGCCAGCACGAGCAATCGCAGCTCGCGACGCTCGCCTTCAGCCGGTCCTTCAGCCGTAATAGCGCTGAACAAGGGGTCTTAGCTTCTGCAGGGTTTCTGGGGGGATTCTTTCCGGGGCGGTGATGAGAGCGTCTTTGAGGGTATCCTTGCAGACGCAGTCACGTTCTGCCGGCAACCGATTCAGCAACAGCGCCAAAGCCTGCTGAGCCAGGCGGGTGTTCGCCTGCAAGGTTTTCACGACCATTTCAACCGTCACCGGCGCCTCTGTACGATGCCAGACGTCGTAGTCGGTGACGTGTGCCATCACCGCGTAGCACAGCTCGGCCTCCCGCGCCAGGAACACCTCCGGGGAAGTCGTCATCCCAATAATCGACATCCCCCAACTGCGATAGGTGTTCGATTCTGCCCGGGTGGAGAAACGCGGGCCTTCGATCGTAAGCAAAGACCCGCGCCCATGCACCTCACCTCCGGCCGCGGCGATGCTCTCCACCAGAAGGCCGGAGACGACCGGGCAGAACGGATCGGCGACGCTGATGTGGGCGACCAGACCCCCCTCAAAGAAAGTCCGCGGGCGGAGCCGGGTGAGGTCGAGGATTTGGTCTGGCACCACCACGTGGCCGGGAGCGTAGTCCTCCCGCAGTGACCCGCACGCACTGATCGAAATGACCCGCTCGACCCCGAGCAATTTCAGAGCGTAAATGTTGGCGCGGTAATTGACTTCCGTTGGTGAAATAGGGTGGCCCAAGCCGTGCCGAGCAAGAAAGGCGATCCCTCTGCCGTTCAGCCGGCCGAGAACGATCGGCGCGCTGGGTTCGCCGAACGGGGTTGAGACCGATCGAGTTTCTTCGACCTCGAGCCCCTCCATTTCATAGAGGCCGGATCCTCCGATGACCCCGACTCGTGG
>CAYHJH010000019.1:0-1279 GCA_964356605.1 uncultured Anaerolineaceae bacterium | reverse complement strand
GCTTCCATCTGGGGCCGCTCCGCTCTTTAGTTCCGCCAGTACGTTGCCGAAGCGAATCTGATCTCCGAAGGTGACCACGATCGGGTCTTCGACGTCCAGTTCATTCACGCCGGTGCCGTTCTTCGAACCGAGGTCTTCGAGCCACCACTGGCCGCCTTGAAACGAGAGCCGAGCGTGGTGAGAAGAGACCGTGCGGTCGTCGATGAGGATCGAATTGTCGGAGGCGCGGCCGAGCAAATTAAGGTTGCTGAGGGGAAGGATCCGGCCTGGCGCTGGATCCGTTCGGAGTTCTAAGTACGCAGCCGGGGCGATCTCGGAGGCCCGTGCGGAGGTGCGCAGATCACGCCAGAGGAAAAGCAGCGTCGCGCCCAGGAATGCATATAGCACCAAGGCCAGCCCCAGGCGCAGTGCCAGCAGGGCGACCTCGGGGCTCATCCACCCTCTTCGTTATCCCATCCGCCAGAGACCGTGCGCTGGTCGCCGGCCGGGCGTGGCGGAAATGGTGGGGTGTACGCCGTGGCCGTGTCTGGCGGACCGCCGGGATCCTCCCCATACACCATCCGTAGAGCGGCAATCGTGATCACGTCCCCCGCCCGCAGGATGTGCTGCTTGACCTTGCGGCCGTTGACCTTGGTCCCGCTGGAAGACCCGAGGTCGAACAGCACGAAGCGGGAATCGCGCACCCGCAGCTGAGCATGGGTTCGAGAGACATGCTCGTCTTCCAGGATGATCTGGTTGTCGATCCTGCGGCCGACATTGATCACGGGCCGGTCGAGTGCGAAATGACTCCCGTCGTCGAGGATAAGGAAGGCGCCGCCCGGAAGTTTGCTGGTCGTTGTGGATGGCTCGCGCACCATGGCCTGGGTAAATTCGAGCGGGTTTGTGCTATGCCAGGAGATCACCCGGAGCTCTCGACGATTGAGAGTCGGATCCGAGGCCAGGGTGATGTTCGGTTCCCGGGCCATGAAGTACCCACACTGCCTGGCCACTTGAGTCAGGCCCTTCGAGAGCGTGGTTTGGATCTCAGGCGCCTGACCGAGGACTCTTTCTACGTCCTCGGGATTCAAGGTCAACGCGAATTCATTCGGGGCGTAGGCATTGCCGGCTTCGTCACGCCGGACGCCGTCGACCATGGTGCGAGCAAGCTGACTGGCCAGGGTGGCGGTGGAGAGATCCTCCCCCAACAACCTGGCCAGTGAGCCTTCAAAGAGTTTTTCCAGTTGTCCTTCAAGCTTGGCGAACTGCTCGAGCATCGGGCGAGATTATAACCACATTCCCC
>CAYHJH010000018.1:9323-16572 GCA_964356605.1 uncultured Anaerolineaceae bacterium | reverse complement strand
GGGCCTCTCCGGTCGAGGCAGTCTGCTCTTCGCTGATGACTGGTTCCTCGGGTGGAATCTCCTGACGCGCCGGCGGCTCTTCTCTAGCCGCGGCCACCGCTACCGCCGCGAGCCATCCGGGCAACTCAAGGCCAGGCCCCTTTGCTCCTTCTTCGGGTTTGCTGGGCTCAAGTTTCGGGAGTTCTGCGGTAGGGGCCTCGGCCTCCAGCCGAGATTCGTCCAAAGGACCGGTGTCCTTCAGCCATTCGGGTAGATCCTCGGCCGGAGCTTGAACCAGGTGTGTCGGCTCGGCTCGTCGAGCTCCGAGCCAGGTGACGATCGTTTCGGTCGCGTCCGGCGAGTCTTCGGTGATCCAGGTGGGAAGTTCCTTCCCATCCGATTCTGCTGTGGGGAACATGGCTCCGGCGGTGGACTCGACTTCCTCAAGCATCTCCGCCGAAGCCGGCTCAACTTCCCGGTCGATACTTTCGCCGCGCGCAGGCTCTTGCGCCAGCCAGGAAGGTGCGCCTTCGTCGGCGTCCTCTAGCGCTGGCTCGGACTCCTCTTGCTCAAGCGGGGCTATTTCATGGATCCATTCGGGCAACTCCGCAGGAGCGAGCTCGGCCTCCTCGGCTGGCTCGGGCGGGAGGGCGCCAGCTTCGAGAATGCCCAGTTCCGCGTCAGAGAATGAAAGCGGGCGTTCCGCGGCCGCCCCAGTGGATTCGCCCCACCCGGCCTCCTGCATCCAATCCGGGATTGCAATTTCCTCGGGAGCGAACTTTTCCGCCTGGTCTTGCTCTTTCATCCACTCCGGTGCCGGGCTCGGTTCGGGGGAGGATTCCGCATCCCAGTCGAGGGCGACATCTTCGGAGGCAGTCGATTCGGCTGCTTTGAGCTCCGGCATCCACTCCGGTTCCAACGCTTCGAGCGTGTCTTCACCCGGCTCTCCGCGTGGCTCAGATTCTTGTCGAAGCTCTGCTTCTGCCTCAATCTCAAATGGTCGGGGTTCACCCGGCTCCAGCCAGGGTGGCAGCGGGCCGGTCTGAGGCAGTTCGGCCCCGCCCTGCTCGCGGCTTCTTTGCTGCTGCATTTCGTAACCGAGCGTCGTTGCCCAGCCCGGCCGCTGGGTGGAAGGGATCGGCTCCCCAGGCTGCCACTCCAGGCGCTCCACAGTGACGGCGGAAGGCTCCACAGAAGCCGGATCCGCCATTGCGGACTCGACAAAGGCCGCATACGGATCCAGCCCGGCGATCCGGCGGTGGAAGACCGCCGCTTCTTCCACCCGATCGCTGGCCTGTAGGCCGGCGGCCAGGATTCGATTGGCAACCATGCAATACGGCAGCTTCTCGAGAATTCGGTTGGAGATCGAAGTTGCCTCGGGTCGCTGGTCGGTTTGCCAGTAAATGTCCGCCAATAAGACCTGCAGGTCGGGACGCTCGGCGTCTTCTTGCAACGCAGATCGCAGCTCAACTACAGCCTGGGAGTAGAGCTCACCGTGGGAATACATCCTGGCCAACGCGCCCCGGGTCAGGCGGACTTTGTGAGGCTCCAGTCCGTCCCGCCGCCCAATCAGGCGCTTCATCTCCTGCTGGATCGCTGGGTTGGCCGGGTTGGTCTCAAAGGCCCGCTCCATGTGCCAGATGGCCGCGTCGAGATTGCCCTCGTCCTCCCGAACGATGGCCATCCCAATGTGGGAGACAAAATCGTCGGGGACCGCCGAGAGCACCCGCTGGAAGATATCGGCTGCGTCGCCGTAACGCTTCGCTTCCAGGTAGGCCTTACCTAAATGGCGATACGTGTCCAGATGTTTTGGATAAATTTGAAGGATATGGCGGCAATGCGCGATCGCTTCTTCGAGTTTTTCCCGCTCGATAAGCTCGTCGATCTGCTTGCCATAGGCGCGAAGCGATAGCTCAGGCACGCGGTGGCCTCTCTTAAAGAGTATGACTCAAAAGGGGGCTTTCTGCAAGATTACGCCCGTGGGAGGGCCAATCCGCGAATGATTCGATCATTCGCACTGCAATGAATTTCGGTCGAGGATTTGGCTTTATGTAAGTCCTTGACGCTGGTGCAAAGCCGAGGGCAAGTGCATCTGCCCCAAGCTATTTGGTCGCGATCGCCCACATGTTCAATCCAAACTCGAAACAACCGAAGCGCAGCTTCTGCATCTCAAGAACCGCGGAGCCAGAATACCATCCCAGGAGCGGGAGGGTGTAAGGGTAGACGTGTTCGTCAATCTCCTCCTTGCTGACCAACCTCAGGCTCGCCATCGTTCGGAGCAGCCGATCCGACCAGGCAGCGGGCGTGGTCACGACCACCAGACCACCCGGCAAGAGCACGCGTCGGGTTTCTCGGAACAGCTCGATCAGTCGGACAGGGTCCAAATGCTCGATCACTGCCAGCATGGAAACGGCGCTGAAGTACGACTCGTCGAAGGGGAGGCTTGGATTGTAGTTCAGGTCGAGGCTGTGAAACGTGATCCCCAATGGCGGTTCCGCCATTGGCAGTTGGTCGACGGCGAACTTCTCCTTGAAGGAGGTATGTGCCAGGAAGTATGGGTAGCTGCCACAACCGATATCCAGGATCCGACCGCTCCTCACATTGGGCGGGATAAGCCGGTTCGCCAGCCTGGCCCGCAGTCGGGCGAGCGTTGGCTCGAGCAAACCGGACCCTCGCGTGCCTCGAGATGGCTTCACGGTGGCGAAGTCTATCACCCGCCGCGGAGAAACACTGGTCGCAGTTCGAGTAAGCGGGAGGAAGCCAGCCGAGGCCAACCGCTGGCCTATGGCCAAAACAAAAGGTCCGGATGAACCGGACCCTGCCTGTGATTTCAGATCCTCGCCGCAGCTCGGCGTCTGATTCTGCGTGCGACGGCCGGCGCGGTGACCCAACACTCAAGCGTACGCCCGGCAGGTCAATCGGCTGCTGGCGCGCCCTCGATCCGCATCTCCTTTGCCGGCCGTTTGCTCTGCCAGATGGCCCAGACCAGTAGCGAAAGGAGCCCGAGAACTACGAGCCATCCAACCGCCCCTAGAGTCTCGTACTGCACCACGATCGGGGCAATGATCACCGACACCAGATTGACGACCTTGATCATCGGGTTGAGTGCCGGCCCAGCGGTGTCCTTCATCGGATCACCGACGGTGTCTCCCACCACTCCCGCCATGTGCCTCTCGGAGCCTTTGCCCGTATTCCGGGCCGGGTCCGATGGCTCGTCCTCAATGGTCTTCTTGGCATTGTCCCAGGCCCCACCGGCGTTGTTCATAAACACCGCCAGCAACTGACCCGAGAGAATGATTCCCGCCAGGAACCCACCCAGGGCTTCCGCCTTCAAAACCAGCCCGACCAGGATCGGTGTGATCACCCCCAGAAGCGCCAAGGGCCGTAGCTCTTTTTGCGCTGCGCGGGTTGAGATCGCCACGGCCTGGGTGTAGTCGGGTTGAACCTTTCCCTCCAATACGCCCAACTTGAACTGCCGCCGGACCTCCTCGACGATCAACGCTGCCGCCCGGCTGACGGCCTTGATCGCGAACGAAGAGAACAGCCAGGGTAGGGCGCCACCAATCAGCATGCCGACAAAGGTAAGCGGAAGATCTACCCGGATACCAATCGTCTTGATTTGCTCGGCCACCGGTATCCCAAGCGTCGCTTGAGCCCGGCTGACGTCGACCAAGAAAGATCCAAATAGGGCAACGGCTGCGATCACTGCAGAACCGATTGCCACGCCCTTGGTGATGGCCTTGGTGGTGTTTCCGACCGCATCCAGGTCGGCCATGATTCGCCTGGCCTGGATGGTGTCGGGATCGTCCTCCTGCTGCCAGGCCATCTGGCCAATGCCGTTGGCGTTGTCCGCGATCGGGCCATAAGAATCCATGGCGACGTTGTTACCGGTGAGGGTCAACATTCCGATCCCGGTCATGGCGACACCGTAAAGCACGAAAGTGACGGCCTCACCGGCCGGGATTCCTGAAATTGTGCCGAACACGATGATCGAGGCGAATATGGTGACTGCGATCACCAGGATCGACCAGACACTGGACTCATAGCCCACCGCGATCCCGGACAGGATGGTCGTTGCCGGTCCCGTATTGGTGGACTTCCGGATCTCCTGCACCGGAGGGCTGTGGCTTCCGGTAAAGTACTCGGTCAATCGATCGATGGCGATTGCAAGCAGCACGCCAACCGAGGTGGCCAGGACTGGCCGCCACCAGCCACCCGGCACGTCCTGCATGTAGAAAAAGCCCACGATCCCGAACAGCACCACCGAGATCGCGGCGGAGGTCAGAAATCCGGTGAAGATCGCCCGCATCGCGTCGCCGCTCTTGCCGGGCCCGCCCCGGACGGCGTAAGTCCCGATGATCGAGGACAACACGCCGATACCCCGCACGAGCAAGGGGTAGATCACCCACTCGAAGTTCCCGGTGATGTGCCAGAGTGCCAGCCCGAGAATCAGAGCGGACACAATCGTGACTTCGTAGGATTCGAAGATGTCTGCGGCCATCCCCGCACAATCGCCCACATTGTCCCCGACCAGGTCCGCGACCACCGCGGGGTTGCGTGGATCGTCTTCAGGGATGCCAGCCTCCATTTTTCCTACCAAGTCCGCTCCGACGTCAGCGGCCTTGGTAAAGATGCCGCCGCCGACCCGCATGAACAGCGCCACCAAGGTACCGCCGAACCCAAAGCCAAGCAGCGCGTCCGGGGCTGCGATCCCGAAAATGATGAAGATGAGAGTTCCGCCGAGCAGTCCGAGCCCATCGGTCAGCATCCCGGTGATTGTGCCGGCGCGATAGGCAATCCGCAGCGAATCGCCGAACGACTTGCGAGCGGCCGCCGCCACCCGGACGTTGGCTTGGACCGCCATTCGCATCCCGATTTGACCGACCGTCACGCTGAAGAGGGCACCCATTACAAAGGCCAAGGATCTCCCCAGTCCGACGACCAGGCGGACGGAGTTCGGATCCAGACTACCGAATCGTTCCAGTGCCTCCGACGTTGGCGGGACGATATAGACGGAGAGGAAGAGCGCGACCGTAAGAACTGCAATCAAAGGAAGAATGCTTTTGAGCTGGCGTCCGAGGTAAGTGTCGGCACCGACGCGAATCGCATTCCACACCTCGTGCATTCGAGGAGTCCCGGTCGGCTCGCGGAGCACCTGGGTGCGCAGGAACAGCGCGTATGCCAGTCCCAAAATGGCAATACCGACGACGGTAAGCACCGCGATTTGTTCAATGGCGGTCAGACCTTGCATCCGATTCCGGGGCTCCTAAGGGGAAACTCGGCGATTGTACAAGTTGGCACAGACGAAGTCAAGCAAGCCTAAAGAAAACCAGCCGAGTTGCTTAGCATCTTATGAGAGCATTCGATATGTATTGACTCCTGGGTCGGATTCTCTGTATAGTCTTCAGCGGGATCGGATCCCTCACATCCCGGTCTTCCGGAGCAGGAATTTTGCAACGGCAGCGCCGGGTTGTTTTTGTGTGTGGAAAACGTACGTCTCGCCATGGGGGCATGGGCATGAGGGTCAAGGCGTGATCGAGGCCAACCAGCTTTCGAAGTCCTACGGCAACCTTACCGCCTTAGCGGGCATCTCCTTTGAAGCCAGACGAGGGGAGATTCTGGGCTTTCTCGGACCCAACGGCGCAGGGAAGACCACCGCCATGAGGATCCTCACTGGATACATGCCTCCGACCGGGGGCACCGCCAAAGTGGCCGGATTCGATGTGGTGGAGGAGTCCCTGGAAGTCCGTCGGCGGGTCGGCTATCTGCCGGAGACTAACCCGCTCTATCCGGAGATGTCCGGCCGCGAGTACTTGACCTTCATGGGATCGCTCCGCCGAGTGGAGAACCTGGATGAACGCGTCGAGCAGGTCTTAGAACAGGTGGGCCTCGAGGAGCGTGGTGACAGCCTGATTGGGAATCTGTCGAAGGGCCTGCGCCAGCGAGTTGGCCTGGCCCAGGCGCTGCTGCACCAGCCCGAGGTCTTGATCCTGGACGAACCAACCATCGGGTTGGATCCGGCCCAGATCATCGAGGTCAGGAATTTGATCCGAGAGTTCGGCCGAGAGCGAACCGTCATGCTTTCGACCCATATCTTGTCGGAGGCTCAGCAGCTCTGCGATCGGGTGCTGATCATCCATAAAGGGCGCATTGTTGCCGAAGACACCCCTGCGAACCTCTCTGCCCAGCTGGCTGGCGCCGACCGGATCCTCGTTCGCACCACTGCGGAGGCCGGAGTTCTGGCCGACTTGTTAAGATCCGTCCCGGGGGTCGAGTCAGTCGCGCTCGGCCAGCAGGAAGGTGTGGTCGAGGTCTCGTCCGCGCCCGGGCGGGATCTCCGTCCGCTGCTGGCGCGGAAGATCGTCGAACGCGAACTGGATCTGTTGGAATTGCGCACGACTGGGATCAGCCTCGAAAGCATCTTCCTGCAGCTGACCCAAGAGGAGCAGGCCTCGATGTCCGAGGAGACCTAGCCTATGCGCAACGTCTGGATCATTGCCGTACGTGAATTCCGCCGATATTTCATCTCACCCCTGGCCTACGCCGCGGCCGCGGTGATCTTTCTGGTGCTGGGTCTGATCTTTTCGTTGAATGTCAGCTTTGGGCTCCCCACTGGCCAAATGAGTCCAGATGGGCGGATGGTGATGCAGCCGCTCGTATTTGTATTGTTGTTTATCAGCCCGGCCTTTACGATGCGGCTCCTGGCGGAGGAGCAGCGGATGGGCACTCTGGAACTGCTGCTCACTGCCCCGGTTCGCGACTGGGAACTGGTTGTCGGCAAATGGTTGGGTTCGCTGGGGTTCCTGCTAGTCGTCATCGCCGGCACTTGGATCTTTCCGTTGCTGATCAATCAATTCACCGAGCCCGGCATCGATCAGGGTGTCCTACTTTCCGCCTACATTGGCCTGGCTGCCCTGGCTGCGGCCATCCTGGCGATTGGCGTGTTTGCCTCCAGCCTCTTTTCGAGCCCAGCGGCGGCCTACATAGTCGGCGTGGCCATCACCCTGGGTTTGTGGATCTTGGGCGGCGTCCGCGCGGGTCTGAGCCCTGCCAGCCAGTTGGTCTCCTACTTCGGCCTCGTGAATCACTATTACGACAACCTTTATCAGGGAATTCTGCATCTCACCGACCTGGTTTATTACGCCAGCTTGACCTCCCTGGCACTGTTCTTGACCAGCCAGGTGGTCGAGAGCCGACGATGGCGCTGACCCTGGAACGCTCACGGCTGGTACTGGGGGCCTACGCCCTCGGCTTGATCGCGCTGCTTGCC
>CAYHJH010000018.1:1571-9223 GCA_964356605.1 uncultured Anaerolineaceae bacterium | reverse complement strand
AAGGAGTTCTCCCTCTCCCCCGAGACGGTTCTGCTCCTCTCTGAGCTCTCCGAGCCGGTCGAACTCAAGGGGTTCTACACCCCCGACCGGGCGAGCTCGCGCGACCGGATGAGGCCGCTGCTGGACGAGTTCGTCTCCGAGAGCGAAGGCCTCGTGAGCTACGAATTCATCGACCCGCGCTCCAATCCTCTGGCCGCCGATCGTTACGGAGTCACGCGTGACGGGTCGATGGCGGTAATCATTGGCGAGGAATCGCATGCGATCGAGTTCCCCAGCGAGCGTGAGATCACATCGGCTATCGTTCGGTTGATCAATCCCGAGAACCGGGTCGTGTATTTCTTGACCGGGCACGGGGAGCGCGGCCTGGATGAGACCGGCGACGACGGACTGTCGCAATTCAAGTCCGCACTCGAATCCAAGAACTATGGGGTTCAGGGACTGAACCTGCTGATTGAGCCGAGTGTCCCGGCGGATGCAGCTGTCCTGGTAGCAGCCGCGCCGCAGACGCCCCTTGCCGAAGAGGAACTACAGCAGATCCAGGAATTTGTGGGAAAAGGTGGATCCCTGGTAGTCCTGCTTGAACCCTCTCCGGTCACCCAGCTTGACCCAGCCGAAGACTCGCTGAACGCCTACCTTCGAGCGACCTGGGGCCTCTCGGCCCGTGACGATTTCGTCGTTGACCTGGAGTCCGTGCATCCCCTGGTTGGCCTTTCTAACGCCTACGAACGCCATCCGATCACCGAGAGGGTGGCGAACTTTGTGACCCAGTTCCCTTCCGCGCGAAGCATCGATGTGCCTGAGGGCTCAGATCCTTCCGTACTCGTTACTCGCCTGGTCCTGACCAGTGACAGATCCTGGGGGGAGACGGATTTTGATGCGATCGCTGAGGGGAGTTCGGTCCAGCAGGACGAGGGCACTGAAGTGGCCGGTCCGCTGGCACTGGCCGTGGCCCTCGAGGACAGCCTGGGCGGAACACGGTTGGTCCTGTTTGGTGACGGGGATTTTGCTTCCAACGCCGGCTTCTTCGCCGGCGGCAACGGTGACCTGATCATCAACAGTGTCGACTGGGCCGCCCGGCAAGAAAACCTGATTGACATCACGCCCCGCCAGACAACCGTGCGGCAGGTACTTCCTGCGACCCGATCGACCGTCACGCTTCTGGTCATTGGGACTACAGTGGTAATCCCGGCGCTGATCATCCTCGCCGGTGCCTTGGTCTGGTGGAACCGCCGCAAACGGGCGTAATCGATGATCCGCAAGAACACCTGGATCACGCTGGCGGTATTTGCTGGTGTGCTGATTGCAGCCCTGGCGATTGGGCGGCTGCGGCAGGACGAGGCTGTCCCAACTCCCGTGCCTGCTCCAAATCCACTTTGGGCGGTCGAGAGTACTGATATCGTGGGTCTAACTGTCGAGGACTTGCAGGCCGGCACGATCTTGCAACTGGAGAGAGACCCGGAGGACTTGTGGCGAATCGTCCTTCCGGAGAGCCTGCCTGCCGACCCCTCCAGGGTTGAGCGGGCCATGTCCTGGTTGGCGGCGCCCACTCCGCGAGCCGAGCTGCTCGACGAGCTGGATTTGGCCGCCTTTGAGCTGGATGAGCCTCACTACCGGGTGGAGATCGTGCTTGCTAGCGGGGAGCGGCACGAATTCGAGGTCGGCCGCCAGGCGCCGACGGGCGATTCTCACTACGTGTCCACCCCCGGGAGGACCGGGGTCCAGATCATGAGCATCGTTGGTCTGAACGAGGTGTTGACTCTGGCTAATGACATCCTGCCGACCGCAACACCAGAACCGACCGCAACCTCCACCCCAGCACCTGTTTCCGAGGAGACGCCAGAAGCCACCTCCGAAGCAGGGGGTTCGGCGCCCTGAAAGGCACCAAAATCCGCTTTGGTAGTTGATTCCGGCCCTGATTTTCATTAAGCTGAGAGGCGTTGGCAGGAAGGGGAGAGGATACGAATTGGGCAAGCGAACGAAGAAGTGGCGAAGAGCGGATCCAGTTCCTGAGGACGATACTGTCCAGGAGGATGGCGTTGCCCAGGAAGAGGAAAATCCCGCGCTGGAGCATCTCCTGGAGATCGGTAGGGAGCGCGGGTTCGTCACTATTGACGACATCCTAGGGGTTTTCCCAGAGGCCGAGCGGGACTTGGATCAGCTCGAGGAGGTCTACTCGAGCCTGCTTGCCGCGGGCATCACCTACCTGGACGAGGTCGCCGAAGGGGAAGACGCCGCCGACGATGACCTGGCTGAAATTGAGGCTTCTCAGCAGCGAGACAAGAACGACCTGGCACAGATTGATGCCGACGACAGCGTGGGGCTATATTTGAAGGAAGTTGGCCGGGTGCCGCTGCTCACCGCTCAGCAGGAGGTCTCGCTGGCGAAGCGGATTGAGCGTGGGCGCAGGGCCCGCGAGACGATGGCCAGGGGCGGCATCACCGAGGCCCGCCGAATGCATTTAAGAATGTTCATTGAGGATGGGTGGGCTGCCAGGGAACATCTGATTACGGCCAACTCCCGCCTGGTCATCAGCGTTGCCAAGAAATACATGGGGCGAGGTGTGCCGTTCCTTGATTTGATCCAGGAAGGCAACATCGGGTTGATCCGGGCCGCCAAGAAATTCGATTACCGACGCGGCCACAAATTCTCTACGTACGCGACCTGGTGGATCCGACAGGCGGTCACCCGGGCAATCGCCGATCAGGGAAGAACGATTCGGGTGCCGGTCCACATGGGTGATCAGATCAACCGTTTGCTTCGGACCTCTCATCAGTTGACCCAGCTGCTCGGCCGCGATCCAACGACCGAAGAGTTGGCCGATGCGCTGCTGGTCACGCCCAAGAAGGTAGAGAACATGATTCAGGTGGCTCGCCGCCCGATTTCGCTCGAGACGCCCACCGATGAAGAGGAGGATTCGGTCCTTGCTGACTTCATTGAGGACGAGGATTCGCCAGCCCCGGCGGAAGTGGTGACCAAGAGCCTGCTGCGAGAGCAGTTGCGGGACGTCCTGCACACGCTGCCGCCCCGGGAAGTACGCATCCTGCAGCTCCGGTATGGCCTGCATGATGGCCAGAGCTACACGCTGGAGGAGGTCGGGCGCAAAATGGGCGTCACGCGCGAGCGAGTTCGGCAGATCGAGGCGCAGGCCCTGAGCAGGCTGCGGCACCCCTCCCATCGCAGAAAGCTGGTAGATTACTTGTGGGAGTGAGTCCCGTTAAAGATTAGGCACTGGCTGCCCTGATGAAGGGCAGCTTTTTTATTTCCTGGCTCAGTTGGATGATGGCAAAGGCCAGCCAGAGGCAAACGAGGGGAACGAGCGGTACATAGTAGCGCTGGTAGGGGAGCGGGATTCCCACAAACAGTGTCAATGCCTGGAGGCCGGTGGCCAAAAGAAGCAGGCTGAGAGACCGGCTTTGTTCACGGGTTGCGGTCCTCAACTTCGCGAGGCCGAGCGCCAACCCAGCCACCGTCACGCCCAAAATCAGGCCGCCGATCAACCAGCCCCGCAGAAGCTCGTGGCCGGGAATCGATAGGTATGTTTCCACACTTGGCCGAAGTTGCGCGTGATAGTTTCCAATTTCCTCGAACTGCGGGGGAGCAAGGAACAGATGGGCCAGGAATACGGCCAGCCGGTCACTCCCCTGCAATGGCAGTGGGATCACCAGGTTCTCTGCGATGCCCTGCGCCTGGATCTGGTCCTGGACCAGCGACGTGCGGGCCTCCACGATCGCTCCGACAGCGGCGATCGGCTCGGACCAGAGCAACGGATTCAGCGCGAAAGTGACCAAGAGAAACACCGCCGCGAACAGCACGGCCGCCGAGGCGGTTCGCCGAGGACCCCGGCCCGGCTCTCTGGCCCACACAGCTGCGATCAGGCCAACCGGCAGTAGAGGCAGGGCCGAATGCTTGGCAGCGAGCGCCAGGGCTGTCCCGAGTCCTGCCAGCCACGGGTGCCGATCCGCCTCCAGAATTCCCCAGAGTGCTAGAGAGATCGCGAAGACCAGACTGCCCTCCGCCATCGCGCGGCGCGCGTGGAGCAGCACGAGCGCATTAATTCCAAGCAGCAGCGCGGCTAGGAGACCGACGGACGGTCCGCCGAGTTTTCTGCCGGCCCGGTAGAGGAAGACCGTCGCGGCCGGAAGAAGCAGGGTGCTAGCGGCTCGCCCGGCCGCCAGAGCCTTGTCCGACGGCAGCGCACGCCGCTCGAGGTTCGCATCCCAGTCCTGGGTCCAGTCCCAATCGACTGCGACTTCGTCCTGACCGACACCGGCCAGCCAGCGTCCGAATCCCAGGACGTACTTGGGGAGAGGCGCGTTGAGCAGGCGATATTGTTGCTGCGCATCGCCGCTTCGGCTCGGAGACCAAGCCAGCGAGGCCGGATCGCGCAACCAGGCCTCAAAGTCGCGGCTCTGATACAGCAGGGAGACTTCGTCAGGATGAAATGGGACCGTCGCAAGGTTGAGCAACTGGAAGGCGGTCAACAAAAAGAGCCCGACCAGCGGAACCCATGACCTGGACTGCTGGAACTTCATCCGGATTCGGCGCGAAAGAAAATCAGCATCCCCTCGCTCCCATAAATGTCAGTGGGAAGCTGGTCCGTGAGATCATAAGAAGATTGAAAGGCCGGGTCCAGCAACAGACCCTTCCGTCCATAGACTTCCAGGATCACGACGGCATCCGGCTTGAGGTCCGTAACGACCGCTGGCGGGACTGCGAAGTTGACCACATACATTGATTCTGGGGCCGGGTAGTAGCGGGTGGCCTCCGGCGAGATCAGGCCAAGCAGATCGAGGATCCTGGCGCCGCTGTAGTAGCCCAGCGCGCCGATGTCGGCGGAGGCCAGCACGTCCTGCTCGGAGAGCTGACTCTGCAGCCGCTCGCTTGCCTCCTGGTAGAGCAGTTCCAATTTGATGAAGGCCATCTTCGGGGCCGGGCGGGCTGGGCCATGGTCTGGGCTCAACGTCCAGGCATTGGCAGTTGAACCCAAGGCCAGTGCGGCAAACAGAAACAGGGGGATACGGCTCTTCACATCGCGTGAGATCCTGGCTGCGCCGATGAAGATCCCAAGGAAATAGGCAGGCAGGGGAGGGGTGAGGTACCAGCGAAACAGCAGCGGATTGGCGAGCGCGAACGCGGCCAGATACAACCACGGATACGCGAGCAGCGGCCAGCCCTCACGGTTGACTCGCAGTGCCGCCAGGGCACCGAGCAGATAGAGGGTCGGATACAGGAAGATACCGATGCGGAGCCAGCCCGGGCCCAAGGTCTCGTGGCCAAGGAAGGGCGTGGCGTAGTGCTGGAGCAATCGGACCAATCCGGCTTCCGCAGGCAGGCGGTAGGCCGCCGCCTTTGCGAACATAGAGTGAGGGATGGGCGAACGGTAATAAGCCAAGCTACCGACCAGCCAGATCGCCAGCGGCAGCCCGAATGCCAGCAGCTCCCTGGCGCTCGGGCGGGTCTTCGCTCGAATTAATTGGACTCCGCGGGCGATCGCCAAAGGGCCTACAAAAAGCAAGGCGTCGGGACGGGTCAGCAAGGCAAATGCGCCTGTGGCAGCCGCCGCGACTGGCCGATGCGAGAGATGTAAGTAGAATGTCGCCGTCGCCAGGGCGACCAATAAGCTGGTTTCCAAACCTCCGATGGCGAATGTGACCGACCAGGGAGCGATGGCCCACACCAGAGCACTCGCGATCCCTGCGCTGCGGTAACCAAGCCGCTCGCCCAACTTCGGAAGCAACCAACAGGTGACTCCATCAAAAACGGCGTTGATCAAAAGAGCTAGCAGCGGGAACTCGGCCCGACTTCCCCCGCTGACGAGCGCCACTGCAGCGAGGACCAGGGCGTAGGCGGGAGTTGTGATCCCGAGCACGTGCTCCCCGGGGTTGTAGACTAGGCCCTCGCCTTGCAGCAGGTTTTGGGCGTAACGGAAAGTGATGTAGGCATCATCGATCGTCCGTGGGCCTGGGATCAGGCGGACTCCGATCGCGAGGATCGCGATCAAAATCTCCACCCGCCGCAGCTGGGTCAGGAGCACGAGCGGATTATACATTTGGGACTTATCGGCCGCGATCAACGAAACCCCCGGGAGCAATTCTGGCTTTGGGCGTTGGGCCTCGTTGCTGTTGGAGTCGCCCTCAAAGTGATCTTGCTCGCCATGGATGCCTTCCCGTTCCATTCCGATGAGGCCGTCGTAGGGCTCATGGCCCGGCACATCCTGCAAGGCAATTGGCCGGCCTTCTTTTATGGTCAGGCTTACATGGGCAGCCTGGACGCCTCACTGGTTGCCCTGGCATTCAGGCTCGTTGGCGAGCGAGTCGAATCCATTCGGGGCGTGCAGACTATTCTGTACGCCGGGACAATCGTGACGACCATGCTCTTGGCCAGAGGAATCAGCTCGGACAAGTTCGTGCCGATTGTCGCGGGGGCACTGATGGCGATTCCGGCCGTGAATGTGACTCTCTACACTACCGTTTCGTTGGGTGGTTACGGAGAGGCCCTGCTGATTGGAAATGTGCTGCTTCTGCTCGCACTTCGAGTGCACTCGGACGCGAGCCGGGCATGGCCGTTCCTAGTTTGGGGAGTTCTGGCCGGGCTCGGTTTCTGGGGCTTCGGCTTGACCCTCGTCTACATCGTTCCATCCGCGATCTTGATGATCCGGGCGACCTTTCGCAGCTTGACTGGACGGGGAGCGCGATCGAGACTGGCGCTGATGATCGTAGGAGGGCTCGCGGGAGCGTCGGCGTGGCTCTGGAGTGTGGCCAGGCAAGGCCCAGCCGCATTTGTAAGCGAGCTGCTGGGGTCGGCGATCGCCGGCACCAACCCGACCGGTGTGCTGCCCTACCTTGGGGTACATGCGCTCAACCTGCTTCTATTTGGCTCGACCGTCATTTTCGGACTCCGGCCGCCGTGGGAAGTGCACTGGCTGGCATGGCCGCTGCTGCCAGTGGCGATCGTTTTCTGGCTTGGCGTGTTGCTCTTCGCCGCGAGGATTTCGTTGCGAGAGGAACCACGCAACGTCGGCAACTGGCTGCTGCTAGGCGTGATTGCAAGCCTGCTGGTTGGATTCCTGCTCACGCCGTTTGGCGGCGATCCATCGGGGAGGTACTTCCTGCCGCTGGCTTCCCCGCTGGCGATCCTTGGTGCTGAATTCGTGACCTGGCTGGCGCGCAGGCCGGGGCCGGCCGTAGCGATTGGAGGCCTGGCTGGCGTCCTGGCCTTCAATCTCTGGGGAACTCTCGAGTCGGCGTTCGTCAATCCACCGGGCATAAGCACCCAGTTCGGGCCGGATACCAGGGTCGACGCCGAAGGAATTTCCGCACTCGTTCCGGTGCTCGAGGAATTGAACGAGCTCCGCGGGTACAGCCACTATTGGGTGGCCTACCCGCTCGCCTTCCACTCGGCCGAGCGGCTGGTTTTCGTTCCGCAGCTCCCCTATCACCGGGATTTCCGCTATACCCCACGGGATGACCGGTATCCGCCGTACAACGGTATGGTTGAAAACAGTCCGCGGGTGGCTTACATTACTAGCCGCCAACCAGGGCTTGATCAGGCGATCCGAGAGGGGTTGTCAGCGGCTGGCGTGAGCTGGAGTGAGACCACGGTGGGCAGCTACCGGATTTTCTACAAGTTGAGCGAAGCAATCCGACCTGAGC
>CAYHJH010000018.1:0-1471 GCA_964356605.1 uncultured Anaerolineaceae bacterium | reverse complement strand
TAACAACCGGGATGCAAGTCAGCTTGGCGACCGCATGAGTTTCAGAAAGCTAGTTGCAGCCGTGAGTTTGCTCGCCATCTTCACGATGGCGCTGCGGGTCTCGATCTCCGGCGACACCTGGTGGCATCTTCGGGCGGGTACCTGGATCTTGGAAAACGGCCAGATCCTCAGGCACGATCCGTTCTCGCTCACTCGCGCAGGCCATCCCTGGCTCTACCCGGGCTGGTTGGCTCAAATCTTGATGGTCCTCACCTATCAGACGCTCGGTTACGCGGGGCTCAATCTCTTCACCGCCTTCAGCGTACTCATCGGCTTCGCGTTCGTCTGGAGGTCTGTCGAGGCCCCTCCACTCTTGAAGGGCTTCACGTTCGTTCTGGGGGCCGCGTCCGCCGGCGTGTATTGGTCGGCCCGGCCCCACATCCTGTCCTTCGCGCTGACGGGCGTGCTGATCTGGGCACTCCATCGGGCGCGTCAGAGGGGAGGGTCCGCAATCTGGTTATGGCCGGTGCTCATCGCGCTGTGGGCGAATCTGCATGGGGGCTTCGCTATCGGACTGCTGCTTCTGGGGATCGAACTAATTTCGGCCGGGCTGGACTCGATCACCCCAGCTCGCTTCGCGCTGACGCGCAGCGCCGGGACAAATCTTTCGCTCGGAAGGATCGCGGCTGGCACCGCGCTGAGCGCCGCGGCAGTCGCCCTCAATCCGAACGGGCCGGTGATGTTGACCTACCCGTTCAAGACGGTCTCAATCGGCGTGCTGCAGGATTACATTCAGGAGTGGCAATCGCCGAACTTTCATTCATTGGAGTTGCAGCCGTTCCTCTGGATGCTGTTGCTAACGCTGATATTCCTGGCGCTTTCGCCTCGCCGGCCGAGCTGGCGTGAGTTGATCACCGTGGGGGTCTTTGCCTACTTGGCGTTTCTGGCTGCGCGGAATGTTGCCCTCTTCGGATTGGTGGCCTTGCCGGTCCTAACCACGCACATGAACGCGACCCTGCAGAGCTGGCTGCCTCGGCGAGAGGGAGGCAGCCAACTTCCGCAGAAAACTACCCGGGTCTTGAACCTTGTCCTGTTCGTCGCTCTCGTCGCGGCCGCTGTGGCCAAGTCGATTGCACCATTGTCGAAGAAAGTAAACGAGGCCGCGATCGAAGAGCAGACACCCGTGGCTGCGGTCGACTTCCTGCTCGAGGCCCGCCCGGCCGGGCCGCTGCTAAACAGTTACAACTGGGGCAGCTATGTGATCTGGGCCCTTCATCCGCAATACCTCAGTTTCGTCGATGGCCGCACCGATCTGTTTGACGATGAGATTCTGGTGGAGTACCTGCAGCTCTGGAGAGCCGATCCGGGCTGGGAACAAATCGTAGAGCGCTGGGACCTGAGGGTCGCCCTGCTGGAGCCAGATGCCCCGATCACAGCGGAACTGCTTAAGGCCGGCTGGCGCGTGCTGTACGAGGATCCCCAGGCAGTTGTG
>CAYHJH010000017.1:13851-16656 GCA_964356605.1 uncultured Anaerolineaceae bacterium | reverse complement strand
CCGCAGATGGAAATCACTGTTGATGAACTGAAACACCTGGTCTCGGATCGCGCCATCCAGGGCGAGACCATGCTGCTCAATATGGGGCCACAGCATCCGAGTACCCACGGCGTGTTGCGGCTGCTGCTAGAGCTGGACGGCGAACGCGTTATCAATTGCGTGCCGGATATCGGCTTCCTGCACACCGGCATCGAGAAGAACATGGAAGCCAAGAGCTACGAGAAGGCCTTGGTGATGACCGACCGCACGGATTATCTCAACAGCCTGGGCAACAACCTCTGTTACTGCCTGGCAGTCGAGAAGCTGGTCGATCTCGACGTTCCGCCGCGCGCGCAGGTGGTGCGGGTGTTGCTCACCGAGCTGACGCGGATCGCCTCGCACCTGGTCTGGCTTGCGACCCACGCGCTGGACCTGGCTGCACTCTCGGTTTTCCTTTACTGCTTCCGCGAGCGGGAGATCATTCTGGATATCTTCGAGATGTGCTCCGGGCAGCGGATGATGACGTCCTATTTCCGCCCCGGCGGCCTATGGCGGGACTTGCCGTCGGGCTTCGAAGAGGCTGTGCGCCAGTTCCTGCGCCTCTTCCCGGACCGGATCCGGCAGTATGAAAGTCTGCTCACCGAGAACCCACTCTATGTCGATCGCACCAAAGGGATCGGCGTGATCTCGACCGAACAGGCGTTGCGCATCGGGCTGACCGGTCCGCCGCTGCGGGCAACCGGACTTGCCTTCGATCTGCGCAAGGCCCAGCCGTACAGCGGCTATGAACAGTTCGATTTTGAGGTACCGACCGCCATCCATGGCGATACCTACGACCGCTACATCGTCCGTATGGAAGAGATGCGCCAGTCGTTACGGATCGTGGAGCAGGCGCTCAACAACCTCCCGGAGGGTCCGGTCCGGAGCGACAACCGGAAGTTCGTCCCGCCGCCGCGTTCCGAACTGGGACACAGCATGGAGGCAGTTATCCACCACTTCAAGCTGTGGACCGAAGGGTTCTCGGCGCCCAAGGGCGCAGTGTTCCTGCCGGTCGAATCCCCGCGTGGAGTGCTGGCTTGTTATCTCGTGGGCGATGGTGGACCCAAGCCGCTGAGGGTGCATTTTCGCACGCCAAGCTTCGCCAACCTGCAGGCGCTCCCAATTCTCACGAAGGGGCATCTGGTGGCGGATGTGGTCGCCATCATCAGCAGCTTGGATCCGGTGCTGGGGGACGTGGACCGTTAGGAGAGGATGGCGCTGCTCGCAGAGAAGCATCGGGCAGACATTGAAGCCATCCTGGCGAAATACCCGCCGGACCACAAGCGCTCGGCGGTGATGGCGCTGCTGTTTCTGGCTCAGCGGGAGTACGGCTATGTCAGTCGACAAGCCATCGCCGAGGTCGCCTCGCTGCTGGAGCTTGAGCCGACCGAGGTGGGTTCGCTGGTTGGCTTTTACACCCTGTATCACGATCGTCCGAGCGGTACCTATCGGTTGCAGGTCTGCACCGATCTGCCATGCGCACTGCGGGGGGCGGAGGCGTTTGAGCATGAGCTGCGTGAACGCCTGGGTGTGGGAACGAGCGAGACCACTGCGGACGGTTTGATCACGATCGAGTCGGTCAAGTGCCTGGCGGCTTGCGACCGGGCGCCGGTTTTCCAGCTCCAGGAGCCGCGCGGGATCCACTACCACGAAAACCAGACCGTGGACTCGGCCATTTCCCTGGTGGAGGAGTTACGCCGCAGAGGGGCGAATGGCTGAGCTTGTCGTCCTGCGTCATCGCCAGGTGCCCCAGCTTGACAGCCTGAAGGTCTACCGGGCAAACGGTGGTTTCCGCGCTTTTAGAGCCATCGTCAAAGGAAAGACTCCCGACGAGGTCATTCAGATCGTCAAGGATTCCGGCCTGCGCGGTCGGGGCGGAGCCGGATTTCCGACCGGCGTCAAGTGGAGCTTTCTGACGCCCGACGTGTTCCCGCGCTACGTGGTTGCCAACGCTGACGAGTCGGAGCCAGGCACCTTCAAAGACCGCGAGATCATGGAACGAAATCCTTTCCAGTTTCTGGAAGGGGTTGCGATCTGCGCCTTCGCCGCTCAGGCGAATGTTGCCTACATCTACTGCCGGGGCGAGTTCTGGGACCTGACTGCCGAGCTGGACCGGAAGATCGCAGAACTTGAGGCACGCGGTCTGCTCGGGGAGGGTCTGTTTGGGACGGAGTACTCCCTCAAGATTTACACCCACCTCGGCGCCGGGGCATATATCTGCGGTGAGGAGACGGCCTTGCTGGAATCGCTGGAAGGCAAGCTTGGCATGCCGCGGCTTCGGCCTCCATTTCCAGCCGCCGAGGGTCTGTATGACAAACCGACCGTCGTGAACAATGTCGAGACACTGGCCAACCTGCCCCCAATTCTAGAAAAGGGGGTGGCGTGGTACCGCTCAATTGGCACCGAGAAGAGCCCGGGGACCAAGGTGTTCTCGCTTTCAGGTCACGTAGAGCGGCCTGGGAACTATGAACTGCCTCTCGGAACTAGCTTCCGTGAGCTGATCTTTGAGCAGGCTGGCGGGATCCCGGGCGGCAAGCGGATCAAGGCGGTCCTGCCGGCCGGGGCCTCTGCTCCGATCCTGCCGGCAACCGAAGAGGTGCTTGACACCGGCATGGACTACGAGTCGGTGGCCGCCGTCGGGTCGGCGCTGGGTTCGGCCTCGATCATCGTGCTGGACGAAACCGTGAACATCGCCTGGGCAGAAGCCAAGATCACCGACTTCTTTGAACATGAGTCCTGCGGCAAGTGCACGCCCTGTCGGGAAGGTACCTACTGGATGAAGCACGT
>CAYHJH010000017.1:0-13751 GCA_964356605.1 uncultured Anaerolineaceae bacterium | reverse complement strand
CCGCTCGACTGCCCGGTTTGTGACAAAGGTGGAGAGTGCCCGCTGCAGAACCTGACCATGGGGCATGGGCCGGGTGTCAGCCGCTTCCTGTACGATGACAAGATCCATCTGGCCAAGCGTCTGCCGCTCGGCGAGCTGATTTACCTCGATCGCGAGCGCTGTATTCAGTGCGCCCGCTGCACCCGTTTTCAGGATGAGGTCGTCGGTGACCCGGTGATCGGTTTCTATCAACGCGGACGGCGGCTAGAGATCGTGAGCTACTCCGAACCGGGCTTTGATTCGTACTTTTCTGGTAACACAACGGATATCTGTCCGGTCGGGGCGCTGACCACCGCGGATTTCCGCTTCGGTGCCCGGCCCTGGGAGCTCAACGCGGCGGCCTCCATCTGCCCGCACTGCCCGGTTGGTTGCAATCTGACCCTCAACACCCGGCGCGAAGTGAGCCAAGGCGGGCGGGAAGTTGTCAAGCGGGTGATGCCGCGGCAGAACGAGCAGGTAAATGAGATCTGGATTTGCGACAAGGGCCGGTTCGCCCATCATTACGCGCACAGCCCCGACCGACTGTCGAAACCGCTCGTTCGCGAAAACGGGAAGCTGGTGGAGACCACCTGGGAAGAGGCCCTGTGCAGGGCGGCGGGCAGGCTGCGGGAGGCCGGTGACGGCCTGTTGGGCCTGGCCGGAGGACGCCTCTCGAACGAGGATCTGTTCAACTTCCGACTTCTGATCGAAGCGCTGGGCGGGAAGGCCGGGTTGGACGACCCGATGGCCGGCGGCGATCTGGTGCAGCGATTTGGGGTGGGCCCAGGAACCAATTTGGGGACACTTGGTGAGGGCGATGCCGTGCTCGTGATTGCGAGCGATTTGCACGAGGAGGCCCCTATTTGGTGGCTGCGGATCAAGCAGGCTGCCGAGCGAGGCGCGCAGCTGATCGTCGCCAACGCCCGGCCGACCCGGCTCGATCGCTACGCCACGCAGGTACTGCGCTATCCCCCGGGGGAGGCCGTTCAATTTGCGCTCGGCCTGCTGCATGCCGTGACGGGAGAGGCGGGGTTGAAGGAGTATGCTGGCGACCGGCGGATGAAGTCCGCGGCCAAGGCATTCAGCAGCGCTGAGAACTCGATCCTGTTCTTCGGAAATGAGGGACTGGACTACGCCGGCTCCGAGGCGGTGGCACGCGCCTGTGCGCAGTTGCTCGCATCCAGCGATCACGTCGGCCGGCCCAACAACGGGTTGATCGCGGTCTGGCCGCGTGCGAACACGCAGGGAGCCTGGGACATGGGTCTGCGGCCGCTGCCCGGCGGGCCCTTCGGCTTTGCTCAGGGCGGGCTGCGGACAGCCCTCGCCAAGAACACCGCCGCCTACATTGTGGGAGCGGATCCCGTGGCGGATGATCCGCATGCCCGCGAGATCTTGGAAGGGCTTTCCGCGCTGGTGGTCCAGGATCTTTACCTGACCGCGACTGCCGAGTTGGCCGATGTGGTCCTGCCGGCGCAGTCCTTTGTGGAGCGGGAGGGAACATTCACTTCCGGCGAACGCAGAGTCCAGCGGTTCTACCCCGCAGTGCGGGAGTCCGAGGGAAGCCTGGCTGATTACAGGATCATCGCTGAGCTGGGTGGACAGCTGGGAGTCGTGCTCGAGGGAAGAGGGGCTTCGCTGGTCTTCTCACAGATCGCCGCGCAGAATCCCGATTACGCCGGCCTGAGCTACACGGACCTGTCAGTCGTGGGACCTCAGTGGCCGGATGTGGGAGGGGAAGACCTGTACTACGGCGGCACCGCTTACGACAACCGGCAGGGGCTGGGCGTGCAGTTGACGCCCAACCCGGGCGGCAAACCTCCGAAGTGGACGGCGCCTCCCGGGAGGACAACGAGCGGCGATTTGCTGCTGGTCCCGGTGAGCACGCTGTACGACCGCGGCGGCACAGTTCTTCCCTCCGAAATCCTGAGGCAGCGGCTCGCCCCGCTGCGGATGGCCATCCATCCCGAGGACGCCGCACGGCTTGGTCTGGCAGAGGCGTCGCAGGCCGAGATTTCCTGGGACGGCACTGTGACCAGACTGGACCTGTTGGTTGAGGAAAGTGTTCCCTTGGGCGCGGGACTCGTGCCTCGCAGCATGGGTCTGCCGCTCAGCGAGCCGACCGGGGTTCGGGTGAGACCGGTGACGGCATGATCGATCTGCTCGAGTGGTCGATTGAGTCTGTGGTGATTATCACGATCATTCTGGGCGGCTTCGCCTATCTGACGTTCTTTGAGCGCCGGACAATTGCACGCTTTCAAACTCGGATCGGTCCCAACCGTGCCGGCCCGCAAGGACTGCTTCAACCGGTTGCCGACGGGATCAAATTGCTCTTTAAAGAAGAGCTGATCCCGGATCGGGCGGACAAGCTGCTGTTTGTTGTGGCACCGGTGATTACGGTGGTGCCGGTCTTGCTGCTGTTGGCGGTGATCCCCTTTGGCCCGGATCTGACCATTTTCGGCCGACGAGTGAGCCAGGGCCTGGCGGCGGAGATCAATGTCGGAGCGCTGTACATCCTGGCGATCGCCTCGATCGCGGTGTACGGAATCGTGATCGCCGGCTGGTCGTCCAACAGCAAATATGCGCTGCTCGGCGGGCTGCGGTCCTCGGCCCAGATGGTGAGCTACGAGCTGGCGCTGGGGCTGGCGTTCATTGGCCCCATCCTGTTGGCCAATTCCTTGAACATGGCCGAGATCGTACGGGCCCAACGAAGCGTCTGGTTCGTGATCTGGCAGCCGATCGGGTTCTTGATTTTTCTGATCGCTGCGATCGCGGAGGTCAATCGCGCTCCCTTCGACATGCCCGAGGCTGAACAGGAGCTGACCGCCGGCTATCACACCGAGTATTCGGGCATGAAATTCGCTCTCTTTTTCATGGCCGAGTACGGCAAGATGATCGCGGTCAGCTTCATCGCGGCGACGCTCTTCCTCGGGGGTTACTGGGGACCGTTCGTCGACCAGGTCCCGATCTTAGGGCCGATCTACCTGTTCGCCAAGGTGTTGTTCTTGCTGTTTATTATGGTCTGGGTGAGGGCCACCCTGCCGCGGCTGCGCTACGACCGGCTGATGGCCCTTGGCTGGAAGGTTCTGTTGCCACTGGGATTGCTGAACGTACTGGTGACGGGCGGTCTGGTGGTGGCGTTAGGGAGGTAGCGATAAATCCGCTTGAGATCCTGCGTGGCCTATGGACCACGTTTCGTAGCCTGTTCGAATCTCCAGTGACGTACCAGTACCCGGAAATCAAACGACCGGTCCGGCAACGATTCAAAGGGCGCCACGAACTGAAGCGCTACAACAACGGTCTGGAGAAGTGCATCGGCTGTTCCCTGTGCGCAGTGTCCTGCCCGGCGGACGCGATCTTTGTCGAGTCTGCCGAAAACACGGACGAAGCGCGCTACTCGCCCGGTGAGCGGTACGCAAGCACGTACGAGATCAACATGCTGCGCTGCATATTTTGCGGCTACTGCGAAGATGCCTGCCCGACGGAGGCGATTGTCTTGGAACACAACTACGAGCTCTCCTTCACCGACCGACGTCAGGCGATCTACACTCGCGAGATGCTGCTGGTGCCGGTTTCGCCGGGCGGCCAACCGACGCCCCAGCGAGTGCCGCCGGGCGCGTTTGACCGCGCTATCCCGGAGATGCAGGACCCAACTTGACCGAAGTGCAACCGGTCGAGCTGCCAGGGGCCCGACGGTGCTGCTCGATGCGGATGGACGGCTGGGCGGCGTGACTCTCATCAGCACCGATTTCGTTCTCTTCCTCAGCCTCGCAATAGTCGCGGTTGTGGCTGCAGGTGCGATGCTCATGAGTCGAAACTCGATCTATTCTGCGCTCTTCCTGGTGATCAACTTTATAACAGTCGCGGTGCTCTATTTGCTGATGAACGCCGCGTTCATCGCGATGGTCCAGGTCACGGTGTACGCCGGGGCCATCATGGTGCTGTTCCTCTTCGTGATCATGCTGCTGGGTGCGGAACAGGTGGAGATCGGCCCGAGCCTGCCGTGGCAGCGTCCAATCGGCATCATTCTGGCGGTCGCGCTGGTGCTTCAGTTTGTGTTGGTTCTATTTGCCCGGCCGGAGGGGAGCGCAATCGGGCAGTCGTTCGTGCCGGAGGATTTTGGCAGCCCGGCCAGTGTCGGTGAGCTGCTATTCGAGCAGTACCTGATCCCCTTCGAGGTGACCTCCATCTTGCTCTTGGCCGCGATGGTGGGCGCCATCGTGCTGACTCGAGCAGAGCGACCGCGATGAAGCGATCCCTGCCTCTTCAATCCTTCGGGTCATCCGGGAGCAGGGCGCCTCGATGAACATCCCGGTGAGCTACGTGGTCGTGCTCTCTGCCGTGCTCTTCGCCCTGGGGGTGCTTGGGGTGCTCGTGCGCCGGAACGCCATCGTGATGTTCATGTCGGTCGAGCTGATGTTGAATGCGGCCAATCTGGCGTTCATCGCCTTTGCCCGTTCACAGCAGGCCCTAAGCGGACAGGTCTTCGTCTTCTTCGTGATCGCGGTTGCGGCGGCCGAGGTCGCGGTCGGGCTGGCGCTGCTCGTCTCGATCTTCCGTTCTCGCCATACCATCGACGTGGACCAAGTCAGCAGTCTGAAGGGCTAGGAGTGCAGGTCGAATATGCTTCCTGGCCGGAGCGCTACGCGATGACCTTGTGTCACCCGAGATCTACTTTGCGGGGTACGAATGGAGGCTGAACGCCTATTCGGGCTGGCGCCGCTCGTCATCGGCTTCCCGCTGCTGGGGCTGCTCTTCAATCTGGTCCTTGGCCGCAGGTTGGGCGAACGGCTCGCGGGATGGGCAGCCAGCGCAGCGGTCGGTCTGGCTTTTGCCGTCTCGCTGCTGCAATTCCTTGCTCTGCAAAGCGAGCCAGGTGGTGCGACCGTGCCAGTCGCGGACTGGATCCAGGTTGGATCGCTGCAGGTCCCTTGGGCGTTGAAGGTGGATTCGCTCTCTGTGACCATGCTGTTGATGGTCACGGGAGTCAGCACCTTGATCCATATCTATGCCATCGGATACATGCGCGCGGACGTCCGCTTTCAGGGTGATCCCACCCGATTCCCGCGTTTCTTTGTGTATTTCAACCTCTTCGTTGCCGCCATGCTGGTGCTGGTTACCGGCGACAGCTTGTTGACCATGTTTGTTGGCTGGGAGGGGGTCGGGCTGTGTTCGTACCTGCTGATCGGCTTCTGGTACGAGAAAGGTGCGGGAGGGACCGGAAATGCTCAGGCGGGGAAGAAGGCGTTTGTCGTCAATCGGATCGGGGACTTGGGCTTCCTGATCGCCATGTTCCTGGCCTTCTGGGCCTTTGGAAGCCTGCGCTTTGATGAAGTCTTTCAGCGGGCCGAAGCCATGGGGCCAGCAGCTGCTGGAGCCGCCACAGCCATCACGCTGGCGCTGCTGGTGGGCGCCACCGGAAAGTCCGCCCAGCTCCCGCTCTTCGTGTGGCTGCCGGACGCGATGGCAGGCCCCACGCCGGTTTCGGCGCTGATCCATGCCGCGACCATGGTAACAGCCGGCATCTATATGATTGCGCGCAACGCGGTGCTATTCGAGATGGCAGCGGGGTCGTCGGATGTAGTCGCCCTGGTGGGAGCGGCTACCGCCCTGTTCGCAGCGAGCATTGCGGTGGCGCAGTTCGACATCAAGCGGGTCCTGGCCTATTCCACGATCAGCCAGCTGGGTTTCATGATCGCGGCCGTAGGCATCGGCGCCCACGTGGCCGGGATGTTTCACCTGCTGACGAACGCCTTCTTCAAGGCCCTGCTGTTCCTGTCGGCGGGATCGGTGATTCAGGGAG
This sequence comes from uncultured Anaerolineaceae bacterium, assembly GCA_964356605.1. Lineage (GTDB taxonomy): Bacteria > Chloroflexota > Anaerolineae > Anaerolineales > E44-bin32 > JADFRG01. The sequence continues at coordinate 7,933 of CAYHJH010000017.1, read as the reverse complement.
TCGAGCATGGACATGCGGCCCATGCCGGCGAGCAGCTTGACCTCAACGACATGCGGGTGATGGGTGGGTTGGGCTCGCGCATGCCCGTGACGTTTGCGGTGTACCTGATCGGCGCGCTGGCCCTGGCCGGCATTCCTCCGCTGGCCGGCTTTTTCTCGAAGGACGAGATCCTGACCGATGCCTGGATGAGCAATCCGGTGGTCTTTGGCCTGCTCAGCGTCGCCGGGGCCCTCACTGCTTTCTACATGGCTCGTCAGCTCTGGATGGTCTTTGCCGGCGAGCCACGCTCGGAGGCCGCCGCCCATGCCCGGGAGAACCCCGCGATCATGCTGGTTCCTATGCTCGCGCTGGCTGGATTATCGCTGGTCGGGGGGCTGATCAATCTGCCCGGACTTCATCCGCTCACCACGTTTCTGAAGACGACGCTCGAACATGCCCAGGTCACCGAATTCAACCTTGGGGTGGCTGGCCTCTCCGCCGGCCTCGCCCTGCTGGCCCTTGCTGCCGCCACGTGGGTGTATGGGCGCAAGGCACTCACCAGTCGTGAACCTGAGCCGGTGCGAGGTGCCTTATGGAGCGCTCTCCATCACAAGTGGTGGGTGGACGAAATCTACGACTCGCTGATTGTGCGTCCCTATGTCGCGTTCTCGGCGTTCTTGACGGATGTGGTCGACGGGCGCTTCTGGCACGATTGGTTCCATGACACGCTGCTGGCGCGGAATTTTCGCAGAGCAGCCGGCTGGCTGGCACTTGGCTTTGATTTGCCGGTGATCGACGGAGCCGCCAACGGTCTTGGCGCACTCACCCGTTCGGCTGCCGGGCGCTTACAGCGCCTCCAGACCGGGTACGTTCGCAACTATGCCATATCAGTCTTCGTTGGCCTGGTGCTCATAGTGGGCTACTTCCTGCTGCGATGACGACTGTGACCAATCGAATTGAAGGGATTGTGCTAGGCGACGTGGCGCAGCGCCGATCCGCCGAGCGTAGCCGGGAGGCTCTCCAAGAAATGGATGGTTGCTGAATGGACGCCTGGATCCTCACCTTACTGACGTTCTTCCCGGTAATCGGGGCGATCCTCTTGCTCGTGATCCCCAGGGGCCGCGAACAGGCGCTTCGTTGGACCGCGCTGGCGGCCTCGCTGATCACATTTCTGCTGTCGTTGGCCCTCCTGGCAGGGTTCGATCGGTCGCAGCCGGAGCTCCAAATGGTGATCCGTTTGCCGTGGATTCGGATCGCCGGTTGGACGATCGAATATCACCTGGGCGTGGACGGCCTGAGCCTGCTGCTGGTGCTGCTCACGACCTTTCTCACTCCGATCTCCATCCTCTCGAGCTGGACCGCTATTCAGGAGCGGGTGAAGGAGTTCATGGTCTTCTTCCTGCTGCTGGAAACCGGGATGATCGGCGTGTTCCTGGCGATGGATCTGTTCTTGTTCTACATCTTCTGGGAATTCACACTGGTTCCGATGTATTTCTTGATCGGGATCTGGGGCGGCGAGCGCCGGATGTACGCCGCAATCAAGTTCTTTCTGTACACCATGGCCGGGTCGATCCTGATGCTGCTGGCGATCCTGTGGATCGGGCTGCGCGCCGGAACCTTCTCCGTGCCGGAGTTGATTGCGGCCGGAGGGTTCCCGTCCAACGTTCAGTTCTGGCTGTTCTTGGGCTTCGCGGCGGCCTTTGCCATCAAAGTACCGATGTGGCCGCTGCACTCCTGGCTACCGGACGCTCATGTGGAAGCGCCCACGGCTGGCTCAGTCATCCTGGCAGGAGTGCTGCTGAAGTTGGGAACCTACGGCTTCCTGCGCTTCAACCTGTCCCTCTTCCCGGAGGCCTCCGTGCGACTGGCTCCCTGGATTGCCCTGCTGGCGGTCATCGGGATTATCTACGGGGCGATCGTCTCCTATGCCCAACGGGATGTGAAGAAGCTGGTGGCGTACTCTTCGGTGAGCCACCTGGGCTTTGTGATGCTCGGATTGTTCGCGCTGAACGCTCAAGGGGTCCAGGGAGGGATCCTGCAGATGATCAACCACGGGCTCAGCACCGGGGCCCTGTTCTTGATCGTCGGCATGATCTACGAGCGGCGACACACCCGCGAGCTGGACGCTTTCGGGGGGATTTGGAAGGTGATGCCGGTGTATGCCGCGATGACGCTGGTCGTCACGCTCTCCTCAATGGGGCTGCCCGGGCTTAACGGCTTCGTAGGCGAGTTCACTATATTGTTAGGCGCATTTGGGTCCGAGGCGATCGGAACGGCCTGGTTCGCTGGTTTCGCGGCAGTCGGCGTAATCCTGGCGGCCATTTACCTGCTGTACATGTTCCAGAAGGTCTTCCTCGGCCCACTCGATAACGAAGAGAACAAGCGATTGGCCGACCTCACGCCGCGCGAGATCGTGACCCTGGCTCCGATCCTGTTGCTCATCTTCTGGATTGGGCTGTATCCGCGACCGTTCTTCGACCTGATGGCACCTTCGGTTGACAAGCTGATCGCGCTGGTGAATGCTGCCGCGGTCGTGATGCGATGACTTCGGCTGACCTGTTGGCGATGCTGCCATTCTTGCTCGTGTCGCTCTGGGCCACCTTGCTGCTGGTCGTCGACTTGTTCATCCGCAGGAAGGGCGTGACCGCCATCCTGGCAGCAGTCGGGCTGGCGGCTGGCCTGGTCGTGGTGATATTGCGCTACGGAAGCCCACAAACTGCTTTCGGCGGCATGATAATCGCGGACACTTACGCCTCCTTTCTCCAAGTCGTGTTCCTGTTGACCGGCCTCTTGGGGATTAGCGTGGCCTACGACTACCTGCGCCGGATGGGCATCCACCGGGGCGAGTATTACCCGCTGCTGCTGTTTACTGTGAGCGGAATGATGCTCATGAGCCTGGCCGGCGACCTGATTGTCATCTTCTTGGCACTCGAGCTGTTGTCCCTTCCGCTCTACGTTCTGGCCGGGTTCGCGCGGCCGAGGCCGGAGTCGGAAGAGTCGGCCATGAAGTATTTCTTGTTGGGGGCCTTCGCGTCCGGGTTCCTGGTGTACGGGATCGCGCTGGCCTTTGGCGCAACCGGAACCACCAACCTGGCCGGGGTGGCTGACGCGCTGATCGCCGGAGATGGGGACATTGGTCTGCTCCTGCTCGGAGCGGCCATGCTGCTGGTGGGGCTCGGTTTCAAAGTCGCCGCGGTCCCCTTTCACATGTGGACCCCCGATGTTTATCACGGGGCGCCCTCGGCGGTCGTCGCCTTCATGTCGGTGGGCGCCAAGGCGGGCGGGTTCGCGGCGCTGCTGCGGGTGTTCATTGTTGCCTTGCCGGACTTGGGAGAGACTTGGGGGCCGGTGACGATGGTGCTGGCCGCGCTGACCATGACCTGGGGAAACATCGCGGCCATCGCCCAGTCCAACATCAAGCGCATGCTGGCCTACTCGAGCATCGCGCACGCCGGGTACATCCTGATGGCGCTGCCGGCCGCCAGCGTGTCGGGGGTAGCCCCTGGGGCACTGAGCGCAGCGCTTTTCTACTTGTTCGCATATCTCTTCTCAAACTTGGGTGCCTGGGCGGTGGTGCTGGCGGTCGAGCAGGCAGAGAACGCCGGTCTGCAGATTGATGACTATGCGGGGCTGGCCCGCCGGCGCCCGGGGTTGGCCCTGGCGATGGCAATCTTCATGCTATCGCTAACTGGACTGCCGCCGACGGTCGGTTTCATCGGCAAGTTCTTCATTTTCCGGGCCGCCATCGACGCGGGACAAATCTGGCTGGCCTTGGTGGGGGTGATCACTTCCCTGATCTCCGCCTACTACTATCTGAGGGTCGTGGTCGTGATGTACATGCAGGCGGGTGAGCCGGAGACCCGATCGGAAGCCTGGCTGAACGCCACCATCGGTTTGACTGCAGCCGCGACCTTCGTCTTCGGGATCTTGCCCGGGCCAATTCTGACTCTGGCCGAGAATTCCAGCATCCTGGAGTCGATTCGCTAACCGGACCTGGGGGCTGGGGGAGGAGAGGGGCATGGGAAAGAGCCGGGCGCACGCCGTGATCTCGGGCCGAGTGCAGGGGGTGAGCTTCCGTTATTACGCCTACCACGAGGCGCTGAAACTGGGACTCAAAGGGTGGGTCCGAAATCTGTCGGATGGACGGGTGGAAGCGCTATTTGAGGGTGACAAGGAAGCGATCGAACGCGTCCTGGCCTGGTGCAACCTGGGACCCCCGGCGGCCCGGGTCGATGAGGTCCAGGTCGACTGGCAGGATCCTTCCGAAAAGCTAGAGGCCTTCAACGTGCGACCGACAGGCAAACTGGGCGAGCCGGCTTGAGATCGCAGCCAGTCGGTGCAGTGCTTGCCGGCAGCCAGCGCTAAATCCAATTACTACCCATAATCGTCAGGGAATTTCGCGCAATTGCCCTGGCCTGGCCGCTGCAGAGCATTGGCATGGATGAATAGCTCCGGCCATGCTCGGTGGGAGGAATCATGAGCGCCGGCGAGTTATCGCCGGCGCTCAGCATTGGTCTCTGGTTGAGCTCGCTAGTTCAAGCTGGCGCAGGAGCAAGCGCCGCCACAAGCGCAGCCTCCGCCGTTGGTGGAGGCAAGAGTTCGGCCGTCCGACTGGGCGTAAAAGACCGAGATGGTCCGTGAGGTGTGCTCGCTCTCGCAGTCATCGCAGGCGATCGGCGCGTCGGCCTGCGCCATCGGCCGCAGGATGTCAAACGTGGCATTGCAATCCAGGCAGACGTATTCGTAGATCGGCATTGTCAAATACCTTGGCCCGATTGTACCGTCGCTACAAGAGACGGTCAATCTGGTCGTTTGATCTGAAAGCGGTCGAAGTCGCGCACCACTGAGACGTTCGGGAAGATAGCCTGGGCCTCATCCAAGACGTCCTTCTCACGATAGCGCCGAGAAATGTGGGTCAGATACAAGTGGCCCACGCCAGCCTGCTTGGCCAGCTCGGCCGCCCCGCGGGCGGTTAGATGGCCGAACTCGCGGGCCAGGTCACCCTCTGCATCCAGGTAGGTGGCCTCGATCACCAGTCCGTCGGCGTTCCTGCACGGTTCGAGCAGCTCCTCGGTGCTGGCACTGTCGCCGACGTGGACGAACCGTGCACCGCGGCGCGGCGGCCCGAGCACCTGCTCGGGCTCGACAACCCGGCCGTCGGCCAGGGTCACGCTCCGTTCATTCACAAGCTCGCGTCTGACCGGTCCCTCTGGTACTCCGAGCTCTGTAGCCCTCTCCGGCAGAAAGGGCCGACGGGCGACCTGGTCAAAGACAAATCCGAAGCACCCCGGGCCCCGGTGTTTGACTGGGAAAGCATGGAGTTGAAAACTGTCGTCCTGCAGCAGGACCCCGGCCTCAATTGGATGCAGATCGATTTTCAAAGGCGGTTTGGCGCCGCGCAGCACGACTCCGAAGAGCAGATCATGGATACGCTCGAGCGCCCAGGGGCTGCCCCAGATCTCCATCTGATCTACGGCTTCCCAACGAGCAAAGGTGGAGAGCAGGCCGGCCAGGCCGAGGATGTGGTCCAGATGGCCGTGGGTGATTAGGATTCGGTTCAGTCGGCGGAAGCCAACACCGGCGCGCAGGATCTGGCGCTGAGTGCCTTCCCCGCAGTCGATCAGGAAGCGATAGTCACGAAAGCTGACGATCTGGGCGCTGAGTCCCCGGTGGACGGAAGGAGCCGAGGCCGAAGTGCCCAGGAACAAGAGCTCGAACATGCGGGTACCTGGATGGGGTGAAAGAGCGCCGGGAAATCGGGCAGGTCATTGTACCTCACTCGAGGCGGGCTCAGGCTTCGAGCCGATCCAGACGCGCGTCCACGCTGGGCGAGGTTTTCTAAGAAGCTTGTGGCTGGTCGAACGAGGGCGCTCTCAAGGAAGTCCCGCTAGAGGCCGCGCCTGCGGCGATCGCAGAGATGGCGATCATCAGCGGTGCAGCCGGCGATCCGGCCATCGCCTGGGTGATCCCCCAGAGAGCGGCCAGAGCCATTACGCCCGCCAAGTACCGCTGCCCGAATGCCCGCTCCCAAAGGAAGGAGGGCGCCCAGGCTGGTCGTGCGAAGGCGACCCAGGCCGCAAACAAGCCGACTCCAGTCAGACCCAGCCGTACCCAGCCCGTCCAATCGGCCATGGCCAGCACGAAGGCGGAGGCGGGGATAAAGAGCGCGAACGTGTAGGTGGCCGCAAGGGCACGGTCCCAGCCACGCATTCGTTGAGCGATTGCCTGCCGGGAGAAGACGCCAACCGCGCCGGCGATTGCGAGATACAGCGTAACAATACCTGCCCAGAGTGAGAGCTGTAAGAGCATCGGTGCCTCCGAGTTTCTGCTAGGCGTCGATGCAAGTTGCGTGCCCTCGTCGGAGGAAGGCAATGTCTTGAGCAGGATTGTGCCGAGGAATTCACACCAGGCCGCATTCCTTCGATCGCAGCTACGTTCAGATGGGGAGATTCTGTATTCAGACGGTGCGCGCGATCGCAGTTAGCGCCAGCACGGCAATTCCGAGCGCAAGGTTGAGTCGCGCCATCCGTTCGTGCTGTTGGAGCAGCGGACCGTCCACCGCTCGTTGAGTGTGCGCTTCGAGCATCGCCATCCGCGCCAGGCGGGGCTGGATCACCCAGGTCTGGAAGGCAGCCCCGCCGATCATCAGGCCAATTGTCAGGTGCTTGGCCAAGATGGCGCGCGACCAGGGATTGGCAAAGGACAGCAACCCCTCGTAGTTCGGGTTGGCAGCCATCTGGGTGAGACCCGTTGCAATCAGAACCGCCAGACTGAGCCAGGCCAGGGGTTGAAAGCGGCGGCGGAGGGTCTCAAGGAATTGCCCACGGTCGGACACGTGGCGCAGAGCCGGCGGTAAGATCACGGCCTGAAAGAACAGGCCACCGATCCAGACAACGGTTGCAGCCATGTGCAGCCAGAAGGCAGCGGTGAGCGCCCAGAGCGGCACGAGTCTCCCTTACTATCCCGGAGTGGGCGTCTCGGTTGGCGTCGCCTCGGGCGTCGGAGTCGCGGGGGGAGGCGGCGCAGGGGCGGTTGCGGTCTGGCAGGCGTCATTGACAGCCGTTGCTGTCGGCGCGAATTCGTCGTCAGGGATCACTTCTAGGGAGATCTCCAGTAAATCCTCGGCGGCACAGGGATCGCCACCTGCCGCCAGCTCTAGTGCATACATTCGCAGCGATTGGGCGTACTTCCAACTCACGTCATTTCGGATGCCGGGAGCGACGGTATACACCACGTCAAAGTAAAAGGCGGCCTGCTCCCAGTTCAGGCCAAAGTAGCTATTCGCGGTAAGGTACAGCTGGGCCCAGCTGCGCCAGTTACTGGCCTGCTCGTCGAGCGGAGCAAAACTCGCCGCGAGGCTCAGATCGTACATTCCACCTTCAAGCAGCTGGTCCCTTGAGATCCGTTGAATTCCGCGATTGCGCAGCGCCGCGTACATCAGTCCATCCACCTCGACCGCCCGATACCCGGGGTCTTTCGCGCGCAAAGCCAGCAGGGTCTCGATCGTTGCGTTCCATTCCCCTTCGCCGTAGGCTGCGTGGGCCTGAGTCAGCATCTCCTCGACCGGCGCCAGGTTTGGAGTAGGCGTCACGGGAGGGGCGGTCGGCGAAGGGAACGGCTCGCGCAGCCCGAGCAGCGCTTCGGCGAGCCGTCCGGGCGCGCCCGGAAAACTGGGGTCAAGCCGGATGATGTACTCGAAGCGCTGTCGGGCGAGGTCGTACCGACCTGCCTCGAGATCCAAGAGCCCCAACGCATACTGCTCCTGGATGATGCTTTGGGTTTCCTGCTTTTGAGCCTGCTGCCGCTCGGCATTGCCGACCAGATAACCGACGCCGGCCGCCAAGAGCAGCAGGAGGATGGTAAAGGGGAGCGCCCAGCGTATGGCGCGCAGAAAGGATCGACCCGCCACGGCGGAGCCAGAGTCGGGGGGCAGCACGGGCGGCATTATACCTGT
>CAYHJH010000016.1:5663-16980 GCA_964356605.1 uncultured Anaerolineaceae bacterium | reverse complement strand
CTAGTCTCCCGGTCGCTCGTAAAAAACCAGCAGCGTCTGTCCGTATTTGCGTTGGTCGATCTCCACCAACCGCTCGAGCTCGAGGGTCGCGTACTCCTTCGGGTCAATCTGGGCGACTACCCAGGCGTCCGGGTTCAGCCAATCGCCGGGCTGATCGAGTTTGCCAAGTGTCTTGCTCCACAGCTCGGAGTACTGCGGAGGAGCGACGTAGGCAAAATCAAATCTCAGGCGGGTCCCTCCACCGAGCACGTTGAACACATCTCCCTGAATCACTCGGGCCCGATCGCTCAGGCCCGTCTGCTCCAGATTGAACTGTATCGTCTCAACGGCTCGAGGGTGCTTTTCGACGAAGGTGACCTGAGCCGCGCCGCGGCTCAGTGCCTCGATCCCTACACTTCCTGTCCCGGCGAACAAATCCAGGAAGCTGCATTCTTCGATTGCAGGACCCAGGATGTTGAAGAGCGCTCCCTTGACCTGGTCACGGATCGGCCGGGCCACCTCACCGGAGACCATGCGCAGGCGCCGCCCCTTCGCGCTCCCGGCGATGACCCGGATCGGCATTTCAAATCAGGAGCTCCGGGATCGCCTCCGGATTCGTAGCCACTGAGACACCAACGGATTCGAGCGCCTCGATCTTGTCCGACGCCAGACCGGATCCGCCTTCAATGATGGCGCCGGCATGGCCCATTCTTCTGCCCGGAGGCGCGGTTTGCCCGGCAATGAAACTTACCACCGGCTTAGTCATGTGTTCGCCAATGTAGTCGGCCGCCCGCTCTTCGTCCGTTCCTCCGATCTCCCCAATCAACACGACGGACTCGGTGCGCGCATCGGCCTCAAACATCCCCAGCACATCCAGGAAAGTGGTCCCGTTCACCGGGTCACCACCGATCCCCACGCAAGTAGAGACCCCTAACCCGCGTCGCTGCAAGGCGTACAGCACCTCGTAGGTAAGGGTCCCAGAGCGAGAGACGACCCCGATCGCCCCCGGGTCCGCGATATGACCGGGAATGATCCCGACTTTGCATTCTCCCGGGGTGAGCAAGCCGGGGCAGTTCGGACCGACGAGACGAACTCGTGCCTGGTCGAGATACCTGCGCACCATGATCATGTCCTGAACCGGGATGCCCTCGCTGATGCATACCAGCAAAGGCACCTCCGCGTCGGCCGCCTCCAGCATCGCATCGGCGGAATATTTCGCGGGCACAAACAACACGCTGCAGTTGGCTCCGGTGGCGGCCATCGCTTGCTCGACCGTGTCAAACACTGGGACCTTCCCGTCCAGAACCCAGTCGCCGCCCTTGCCTGGCGTCACGCCCGCGACGATCTTGGTTCCGTAGTCCAGCATTTGGGAGGCGTGAAAGAGACCTTCTCTTCCAGTGATGCCTTGCACCAGCAGGCGGGTATCTTTGTTGATCAGGATGCTCATCTGACGGCGCGGACCCGCGAGGCGGCAATGGCGAGCTCAGCCGCTTCGCTGAGGGTCGCAGCGGTCGGAAGATCCGCCTCAGCCAAAATCTGGCGTCCTTCTAGTTCGTTGGTGCCCACAAGCCGGATCACCATCGGAACCTCACGCTTCACCCCCTCCAAGGCAATTAGAATTCCGCGAGCGACTTCATCGCAGCGGGTGATCCCGCCAAAGATGTTCAACATGACGGATCGGACGTTCGGGTCCGACAGGATGATTTGCAGCGCGGCTGCGACCTTTTCCGCTGGCGCGCCCCCTCCCACGTCCAGGAAGTTGGCCGGCTCCCCGCCGAGACTCTTGATCACATCCATGGTTGCCATCGCCAGTCCGGCACCGTTCACCATACAGCCGATGTCACCATCCAGCTTCACGTACGATAAGCCGTACTTGCGGGCCTCGCGCTCAGCGGGCGCTTCCTCGTCAACATCCCGCCATTCCGCCAGCTCTGGGTGCCGGAAGAGGGCGTTGTCGTCCAACACGATCTTGCCATCCAGTGCAAGCAGATGGCTGGCTTTGGTGATCACCAATGGGTTGATCTCCGCCAGCGTTGCGTCTGTCCCCAGAAAGGTCTTGAAGAGCCCGCCGGCGATATGCGCGAACTCGGACCACAATTGTCGAGGCAGCTCCATCGAGGCGGCCAGGTTCCTGGCCTGGTATTCGCGCAACCCGAGGAAAGGATCCACCCACACCCGGGAGAGTTTTCCCGGATCCCGGCGGGCGACTTCCTCAATCTCCACCCCACCCGCCGTCGAGGCGATCAACACCGGCAGCCGGGCTGCCCGATCATTGGTTACAGCCAGATATATTTCCGTCTGGATCTCTGCGGCCTCGTCCACGAGCACTTTGCGTACGGGGAGGCCCTTGATTCGCATCCCGAGCACCTGGGTCGCGAGTTCCTCCGCCTCTTCTGGCGAGTCAGCCAACCGGATCCCTCCCGCTTTGCCGCGCCCGCCGACGAGCACTTGTGCCTTGATCACCGTCCGGCCGCCCAACTCCTCGGCAATGTTCCTCGCCTCGGAGGCTGTCATGGCCACCCGACCGCGCGGGATGGGGATCCCGTGTTGAGAGAACAACTGCTTAGACTGGTATTCGTGAAGCTTCATCCGGGCTCAGGGATGTCAAACTGCATGAGCCGGTGGTTGCCCCCGTCTACCACCCACAGATCGTCGGCCTCGTCGAAAGCCAGCCCGATCGGCAATGCGAATTGATCTGATCCCGCACCAGAACCGCCCCACCCAAAGCTGAATTCGCCCGAGGAGTCGAAACACAGAACTCGGTACCCTTCGGGGTCTGAAACGCAGACCGTACCCAGTCGGCTAACGCTGAGGAAAGGCTTGTTCTCCAAGGACTGGCCAAGCCATCCGTCGATGGGCCACTCCGCAACCGCCGTAAAGACCGAGTCTCCCACCTCTTCGAATACCTGGACCCGCCGATTCCAGGTGTCTGCGACGTACACCCGCCCCTGCGGATCCAGCGCCAATCCAACCGGCTCGTCCAATCCGCCCAGCTGCAGGCCGAAGCCGCCGAATTGACCCAACGGCTGACCGGCTGGACTGAAGATCACGATGCGCTTGTTGCCGGTGTCGGCCACGAACAACCTTCCGTTCGGGTCGACCGCCAGACCGCGCGGCCCCCAGAACGTGTCGAGGCGTTCGGATTGCCCAAACGTGCCAAACATCCCCAGGAACTCGCCCTCTGCCGTGAAGCGCTGGATGCGGTGGTTCCAGGTATCTGCAACGTAGACCGACCCGTCGGGAGCCACGGCCACGCCCCAGGGCTCGTTGAATGTCCCTGGAGGCGCGGTCCCACCTTCCGGAGCAGCGGCAAAACTGCCCCACTCACTGAGGGGTTCGCCCTGGGGACTGAAGCGCTGAATGCGATGATTCATGGCATCTGCGACATAGAGGCTGCCATCCGGGGCGATCGCCATCCCGCGCGGGCCCTGGAATTGCCCGAGCTCCGATCCATTGACCCCGTACACTGCTTCGGCGCTGAGCGTGATCAACTCGTCCGCATAGGGGTCCACATACGGTTCCACTTCCAGCGACGCCGGTGTGATTCCATAGTCCCAGATCAGAGCGGCCACGTCTTTGCGCACGTATAGTTTCATGCGGTCTGAAGGGCTCCATCTCTCGAGCGAAAAGTCTCTGCCGGTGACCTCTGCATAGTCAGAGTAGTCTCGATTCAACCAGATCTGCCACAGCGCCCCGCGCATCTCGGCCGATCCAAGCGCATTCCGCAATCGCTCCCAGGTCAGGTCGTAGTAATCCTGCATCGGCCACCACATGCGGATGTACTCGAAGCTGTGATAGAGATCCTGCATCAACGGATCAATTTTGCTCCAGTTGTTGTCGCCGGCGATGACCACAGGATAATTCAGCAGGTCCCGGCTTGGAGTGGCGCCATAGAAGAGGGCCTGGCTGTAATTGCGCATGTACCAGTTGATCGGCCAGGAAACGTCGTCGTCGAAGGCCACCCGAATTGCCAGCCCGTCGGTCGTGCGGCGCGAGAGGTCCTCAATTTGCCCCATCACATTCTTGACCCCGGTCGCCGAGTGGGCATACACCAGGAACTCGGTGGCATTGTCGTAGTTGATGTATGCCGCCCGGAAGGCGGTGCGCACGGTAAGCGCCGCGACGATGATCAGGAAGGCCAACCCTCCCAGCTTCCTCAGGCTGGCCACGGGCCACCCGCGGCCGAGCGTCGCGATGGCGATCGCCGTCCCGACTGCCACCGCCGCCGAGGCGATGAAGCCGTTGGTGATCCGGAGCTGTTCCAACAGACTCCCTTGGAATGGTGGCGTCGCTCCAAGCAGATAGCCGAGCGTCCGGAGCGCGGCCAGCATGAAGGCTGCCGTCAACAGGATCAGCAGCCAGCCCTTGCCTTCCCGCAGCTTATGCCAATCCATCGACTCAAGGAACTTGCCGATCGCCCAGCCCGACAGCAAGATCAGCGGAAGGGCGATGTGCACGGTCAGCCAGGGCATCCGCTCTCCGGCGAATGAATAGACCAGCAACGAAGTTACTGCCCAGAAACCAAAAAAGCCGATGACCGGAAATTGGTCGATGCGCACCGCGGCGCTCCTGCGTCGGCCAATAGATCCGAGCCCCATCCACAGCGCCATCACTGCCCCGATCGCAGGCAGGAACTCGTAAAAGGGAATCTGGATCAGCGCGTAATAGTACGAAGGCTGGCTGCCGCGCTGCACGCCGTGCTGAACCAGCCAGTACCCTAATGAGCCTACCAGGCCACTTGCCAGCCCATCGCTATTGGTGAACAGGGTGGTATAGAACAGAACAAACGGAAGAAAGAAGGCGCCAGCAATCGGCAGCCAGCGCCGAATGTCCCACGCCCACCCAATCGATATGCTGGTGAGGATCAAGACCAGAACCACCGCGGCCGTGCGCACGCGCGAAGCCGGATCCTCATAGGCGAGCGGATCCCAGCCCAGAATATTGGCTGGGATGGAGGCCAGACTGGGCAGAGTCAGCGTCCCCATGATGATGAGCAGGTCGAGCGAGGGGAAATCGCGCTTCAGCCGGACACCGAATTCGCGGATTACCACCACCGCGATCAGGATTCCGCCCAACAGGGCCAGCAGGCCTGCCAATGCAATCACCGGTGACAGGCCGGCTGAAGGCAGAATCTCGGCGCCCGGATCGAGGGGCTGCAGCGCATCTGCGGCCGCCGCGGGGCCGGCTGCGCGTCCCCGAAAATAGGTCAGCACGGCCACGGTCGTTCCAACGATGGCAGCGCCGACGCCAACGATGAACATCACACGTCGGGATTCAGAATTCCAGTGGTCGTCGTACAGGCGCCAAATCAGGTGCCCAGCCAGAAAGAGCAGCGCTTGCGCGGTATAGATGAAGCTGGTCTCTTTGGTGGTGAAGTGCAGCGACATCGCCACCGCCAGCAGATACAGCCAACGCGTCTGGCGGCTCTCGTAATAGCGGAAAATGGCCCAGAACATGAGCAAGGCCTCCACAACGACGAAGGCCTCGTTGCGAACGTACCGGCTGTAATAGAGCATGTAAGGCGAGATCAACATCATCGCGGCTGTCACCAGCGTGCCGGTGCGGCCCAACCATTTGCGGAACACGAACACGAGTCCAACCGCGGCTACGCCGGCCAGAGCGGCCGGGATCCGAGCGGAGGCGTCCGAATCACCGAAGAGGAAATACGAAAATGCCACCAGGTGAAACTGAAGCGGCCCATGCATGAGTGGAGTGTGCTGGAATCCCCGCCCCTGTTCCAGTTCCCAGGAGTAAAAGGTGTGCAGGCTTTCGTCGTGGCTCATCACCCGAGTATCGAGATCGTAGAAGCGGGTCAGTATTGCGGCCGCCAGGAGCCCGGCCGCGATCAAGCTGTCGGCGCTCACCTGCACTCGGACGGAGAGCAGCCGCTCCAACCAGCTCTGACCTGGTTCCCCGATGGCTACCGTCTGCTCCATTCGCTACTTCTCCACTTCGGACCGCAATCGAATGATCTCTCGATCAGTGAGATTGCGCCAGTTCCCGGGCTCGAGGTCTCCAAGACTCAATTCACCCATTCGAATGCGTATCACACGCTTGACCTGGAGCCCCAATGCGAGGGCTGTCTCACGGATCTGTCTCTTCATCCCCTCATTCAGGACTACCCGCAACCAGGGATCCGCGCCAGTGCCGCTCTCCAACTCTACCCGAGCAGGGGCCGTTCGGCGGAGGTCCGCTAACGTCACCCCTTCGCGCCAGATCCGAATTTGATCTTCAGACGGAACCCTTTCGAGTAGAACCCGGTATTCCTTCTCATGTCCAAATCGAGGATGAGTCAGGCGATTTGCCAGCTCGCCATCGTTGGTGAGCAGCACCAGACCCTCACTCTCCAAATCCAACCGGCCGACTGGGTACACGCGCGCAGGAGCTTCGACCAGCTCCGTCACCGTCGGCCAGCCCCCCTGCGAACGAGCCGAGCTGAGCACCCCCCGCGGCTTGTGCAGCAGGATGTAGGTTAGCGGTTCTGCGGCCTCCAGGCGGTTGCCATCAACCAAGATCTCGTCCACGGCTGGATCCGCCCGCAGACCCAGTTTGGCGCGCTCCCCGTTCACGGTTACCCGCCCCTCCCGGATAATCTGTTCACAGGCCCGCCGAGAACCGTGTCCCGCCTGCGCCATCAGTTTCTGGAGCTTGGCTGGGATCATGTTCCCGTGGGTTCGGTTGCCAGCTCGAGGGGCGGCAGCTCTTCAAGAGAGCTCAGCCCGAAATGCTGGAGGAACTCCGGGCTGGTTCCGTAGAGGATCGGTCGCCCGGGTCCGGGGCTGCGACCGACTTCCTCGATCAGGCCATGCCTGAGCAATGTCTTGAGGGACGCATCTGAGTTGACACCGCGGATGGAGTCAATCACTGGCCGGGTAACCGGCTGCTTGTAACTGATAATGGCCAGCACTTCAAGGGAGGCCCGGCTCAAGCGGGTCCGGGTGTCCAATTGCAGGAACCGCTCTACATCGGAGGCGTATTCGGGAGCAGTGGTAAGTTGGGCTCGGCCCTGATGGCGTTGGAGGCGAAGCCCACGCCCCGCGTAGTCCGCCTGCAAGCTGGCCAGCGCCTCGTTGACCATAGCCGCCGAGACCTCCAGCGCAGTCGCAAGCTGTTCGACACTGGTTGGACCGGGCGCCGCAAATAGCAGGGCCTCCAATTTGCCCTTCAGAGTGTCCGGAATTCCCTGCATGCTATAATCCCGGCCCGTTTTCTGGGCTCATGCCTGCTCTAGTCTCAACCCACTTCGCGCACCAAAGGGCTGGCCTGGTTCTATCGGCGCTCAGCTTGCTCATCGTCGGTCTGGCCTGCGTGGTCAACGTCGGAGGCCCGAGCGCTCCCGAGGCCGACCCCGTTCCGACCCTTGAACCCGAGGCGCTCGCCGACACTTGGCGTTCCGTTCTTTCTATTGAACCCAGCAACGGCCAGGTGAGGCTGATTCTCACCGAGGAGCAGCTGACCTCTTTCCTTGCTGCCCGAATGGCGGACGAGCAGGATCCTTTGCTGAGGAGTCCGCAGGTTCTGCTGCGCGAGGGGGAAATCCGAATCTACGGGGTAGCCAGCGCAGGGCCATTCGAAGCCGGCGCCCTGGTGAGCATTCAACCGATCGTCGACTCCGAAGGGCAACTCTCGTTCGAGGTCACTTCTGCTGAGTTCGGCCCGCTTCCCGTCCCCGACACCCTGAAGGAAAGTCTCTCCGATTTGCTTACAGAGGCCTTCACTGGCAAACTCGGTTCCTTGGCCACGGGGATCCGGATCACTTCGCTCGCCATTACGAATGGTGAAGCCGCGATCGTCGGCGAGTTGCGGTAGCGAGCGATTATACCAACGGGGCATTCCCTCGACAATGAAACGGTCGGTCGCATCGCTCCTGCTCGTTCTAACCACGGCCTGCGTCAGCCCGCGTGCGACTGCTGGAACGATCAGTGTCACGATCGCTGTCGACGATACTCAGCGGGAAGTGTCCATTCCGGCGGGTTCCACGGTTCAATCGGCGCTGGACGCAGGCGGGGTTCAGCTCGGCGAGGTAGATCGCGTCGAGCCAGCAGTGTACGCGGTTCTGACGGAGGGTTCCGTAGTCTCCGTGCGCCGTCGGATCGAGCGCTTCGAGATTGAGCAAAGGGTGATGCCCTTCGCTCGGCAGACCATCCGGAATGAGGGACTGCCCGAAGGCGAGACCCGCCTGTTGCAGGCCGGCTCCAATGGTTTGGAGGAGATCACGTCCCGAATCCTCGAAGAGGAAGGCGAGGAGATCTCACGCCAGGCCGTACAGCGCACCCTGGCCGTGGAACCGATGCCGGAGATCATCATGGTCGGTGCCCAGGCAGCTCATTCCCCATTGGACATCGAAGGAACGCTGGCCTACTTGTCCGGAGGCAACGCCTGGGTCATGCAGGGCAGTTCCGCCAATCGGCGGCCGGTCGCGGTTTCCGGAGATCTAGATGGTCAGGTGTTCAAGCTCTCCCCGGACGGTCGCTGGCTGGCCTTCACTCGCAGCCACCCCGAAGGTGAGGCGGACTTCAACTCACTCTGGGTAATAGACATAGAAGATCCGGATGCCGAGGCTCTCGATACAGGCGGTCGCAACGTGGTGCACTTCGCCGACTGGTCCCCCAACGCGGAAGTGTCGGTGCTGGCCTTTTCAACCGTCGAGCCGCGGCCATCGCCCCCAGGATGGCAGGCCAACAATGACCTTGTGTTGGTGACCCTCAGTTCGGCCGGGCGGGTCCTCCGGGAGGAGCAGCTGCTACCCAGCAATTCCGGCGGGCAATATGGCTGGTGGGGAACGTCGTTCGCCTGGGCCCCGGATGCCGTGCACATGGCCTATGCCCGGGCAGATCAAGTGGGCTTGATCGACACGCGCGAGCCGGACTTCGAGCCGCTCTATCCGCTCGAGCCGTTTCTAACTGGCAGTGATTGGGCCTGGGTCCCGGGCCTTGCCTGGGCCCCGAATAGCCGCACGCTGTACCTGGTGAATCATGGTACTCCGGTTGCAATCGAGGAATCGGGAGCATCGCCAGTCTTCGATCTCGTTGCAGTCAATTGGCCCGGCGGGTCAGCCCTTCCGCTTGTGAGCCGGACAGGCATGTTTGCATACCCATCGGCCTCGCCCGTCCAGATCCTGGATAGTGGCGAGATTGCCGCCCAGGTCGCCTTTCTTCAAGCTCATACCCCGCTCAAGAGCGAGACCAGCGCGTACCGCCTCATGGTCATGGACCGAGATGGCAGCAATCTGCGATCGATTTTCCCCGCGTCGGGCGAAGCTGGCATCAGTCAGGCGGAACTGGCGCCGGTCGCCTGGTCGCCAAGCGCTGCCCGGGTGACACTGATCTATCGGGGGGATCTATGGGTTGTGGACGTGGCCAGTGGCACCGGGCAGCCAGTCACTGGAGACGGTTTGGCCCTCGCCTTCGATTGGAAGCCATGATCCGGCCGCCCTGCGGAGGTGGGCTCTATTGCGTATCGTCGTGACTGGCGGGGCCGGGTTCATCGGGTCCCACCTGTGCGACCGCCTGCTTGCCGAAAGTCACGAAGTCATCGCCATCGACAACCTGGTGACCGGCCGCGCCGACAACATCGCCCATCTAGCCGACCACGAGCGTTTTCACTACATCCGTCATGACGTCTCGAATTTTGTGTCTGTGCCTGGCACGGTCGATGTCATTTGGCATCTGGCCTCCCCGGCCAGCCCAAACCCAACCTCGCCGTACGGGTACCCTCAACTTCCCATCCAAACCTTGAAAGTTGGCGCGCTCGGCACCCACAACGCGCTTGGGGTGGCGCGCGCCAACGCGGCCACCTTCCTGCTGGCCTCCACGTCAGAAGTGTATGGCGATCCGCAGGTTCATCCCCAGCGGGAAGACTACTGGGGACACGTGGATCCAGTCGGCCCCCGATCCATGTATGACGAAGCCAAACGATTCGCTGAAGCCATCACTACCGCCTATCACCGCTATCATGGCCTGGATACCCGGATCGCTCGAATTTTTAACACCTACGGACCGCGCATGCGGCTGGATGACGGCCGGGTGGTGCCGAATTTCCTTGGCCAGGCACTTGCCGGCCAGCCGCTAACGGTCTACGGTGACGGCAATCAGACTCGCAGCTTTTGCTATATCGATGACTTGATCGAAGGGCTTTACCGGCTCATGTTGACTCCGGTCCACGACCCGATCAACTTGGGGAACCCCGAGGAGATCACCGTCCACGACCTGGCCGAGACCGTGCTGAGGCTTACTGGCAGCCAGGCGGGGATTGAAATCCTCCGGGAGCGGCGCGCGCCTGATGATCCGCAGCAGCGCAGGCCCGACATTACGAGAGCCAAGGAACTTCTCGATTGGGAGCCGCAGATCGGTCTCGAGCAGGGTTTGCTTCGGACCATCGAAGACTTCCGGAGGCGTTTGTGAGTGGGCGACCTCGCCGGGAGTTCGTACGCTTCTTCAAATATGCGGTGGTCGGCACGATTGGCTCGGTGGTCGACTTCGGGGCCTTCAACCTCCTTCGTGGGCCACTAGGTCTGCCATCCGTCCTGGCCCAAGCCCTCTCCTTTAGCGCGGCCCTTACCAGCAACTTCTTCTGGAACCGGTACTGGACCTATCCAGACTCGCGTGGCAAAGGCGTGTTTCAGCAGGCCACCCGGTTTTCCCTCGTCAACCTGGTGGGGCTGGCTATACGCACTCCGATCTTTGTGCTGACCGAACCGGGGATGATAAGCTTGGCCAGGCGCCTGCTCGGAAGTTTTCCGGGCGTCGACCTGTTCATTGAAGCGGCCACGTTGGGCTCGAACCTCGCCCTGGCGGTGGCGGTCATCGTTGTGCTGTTTTGGAACTTCGGAGCGAACCGAGTCTGGACCTACTCGGATGCCAGTTGACACGGCAAGCCCTCCGTAACCCGGTAAAAAAGGCCGGCTTGTATAATCAGGAGTCGGAGAGTCGCTTGGCCGCCACTCGCAAACCCATCCCGATCTACACCACCCGCGGCGACTGGGCCGCGCTGATGGTATTTCCCTACATCTACAACACGATGGGGGAATGGATTGGCTGGGTCACGTCGGACAAGCAGGTCTACAACATTGATGGGATCTACGCCGGATGGTTGACCGCCGAACCGCGCATCTTACGCAGACGAGTCCTCGAGAAAAAACCGGAACGCCGACACCCTCCGGCGACTCCGGAGAAGATCCGGCCCCCAGCCACCGTCCCCCTGCCGCCGATGATGGCGGAGCTTCCGTATGAAATCATAGATGTCTTTGAAGAGGATCTCTCACTGCTAACCACGGCCGATTACGGCGAGTTCAAGGAGGATATGGATTGACCTCCTCCGAACCATCCAAACCGGCCCG
>CAYHJH010000016.1:0-5563 GCA_964356605.1 uncultured Anaerolineaceae bacterium | reverse complement strand
GCCGACGAGGCGATCGCATGACCGAGCCGGTCCAAAGCCTGACCCAGTTACTCGAGCGGGCGAGCTCTCGCCGCTTCCTCGAGGTTTCTCTAGCCGAGGAGCTCGGCCTCGCGGAGGAACTTCCCTTCCCCTTCCTCGCGATTGTCGGGCAGCCCGATATGAAGCTGGCGCTGCTCTTGGGTCTGATCAACCCGAATGTCGACGGAGTGCTCCTGATTGGCACTCGCGGTACCGGGAAGACCACCGCCGTCCGCAGCCTCGCCGATCTGCTACCCGAGGTCGCTCGAAGCCTGTGTGCCTACGGGTGTCTCCCAGAGGACATCGAGGGGGGCGGACTGGACGAGGTCTGTCCAGATTGCGCCCGCAAGTACGGCGAAGGCCAGCTGCTGACGTATCGAGACCGTGTCCAAATGATAGAACTCCCGCTGAACTCCGGCTTGGAGGACGTGATCGGTGGCCTGGACGAGCGCGCGCCGATGCCCCGCCGCATGAGGTTGAGGCGGGGTATCTTGGCTCGAGCCGACCGCAATTTGTTGTACGTCGACGAAGTGAATCTGCTCTCAGACGAGATCGTCGATTCCATTCTGGACGCGGCTGCCCAAGGTTCGTACACCGTCCGACGAGCTGGTAGTTCGGCCAGCTACCGTTCGCGGTTTGTGCTCATCGGTTCGATGAATCCGGAGGAGGGCCGACTTCGGCCTCAGATCTTGGACCGATTTGGGCTAAGGGTGCTGGTGCGGGGTTTGCAGAGCAAGCAGCTCCGCTTGGAGGCCTACCGGAGGACGGTCTCTTTTCGGAGCAACCCGCGGCAGGTGATCCGCGAGTACGCCCGTTCTACGGAGGCTGTCCGCGAGGAACTCCAGGTTGCTCGGGACGCACTTCCCAAAGTCGAGCTATCGCGACATGCCGAGCGATTCGGCTTGGACTTGATCAAGCAGCTCGGAATTGACTCCCTGAGGGCAGAGATCACTCTCTTTGAAGCAGCACGGGCGCACGCCGTCGCAGATGGCCGGCTCTTAGCGTCGCCCAAGGACATCCGCGCGGTCGCTCCGATGGCAATCCGCTTGAGGCGGTCAGCTTTCATGAAGGATTTCTTCCGCTCGCAGCAGAGAGAGCAGAATGAGTTGGCTCGCCTGCTCAAGGACCTGACCGGCGGAGAGCGTTCCAAGAAGAAGTAAAGCAAACTGGCCGGCAAGACGCCGGCCAGTCATCGACTCGGTTCGTTTGGCCTAGCCCATGTTCTGATCGATGTACGACACGGCCTCGCCAACGGTGGTGATCTTCTGCGCATCTTCGTCAGAGATCTCGCCGCCAAACTTCTCTTCGAACGCCATAATCAGCTCGACCAAGTCAAGCGAATCTGCTTCGAGGTCCTCGCGGAACTTCGCCTGCGGTGTGATCCTGGATTCCTCGACACCAAGCAACTCCACGATGATGGTCTTTATGTCAGCATATGTATCAGCCATGGCCTCCCTCCAGAGCCCAAAATTGCGGCGGTATTGTAATTCAATTGCCGCAGTTTGACGCCACCTAACCCCGCTGATATGATCTCCCCATTCAACACCCCGAAATGAACAAAGTTACGGCCCAGCGCAAGGCGGATCACATCCGGGTAAATCTTGAAGAAGATGTCGGGTCCGGCCTCAGCACTGGCCTGGAACACTTCCGATTTGAGCACAACGCCCTTCCTGAGCTCGATTTGCATGCGGTTGACACCCGGCTCTCCTTCCTTGGACGCCAGCTGCGTGCGCCACTCTTGATCTCCTCGATGACTGGGGGAACGGCCGAGGCTGGCCGGATCAACCGCAACCTGGCCGAAGCAGCCCAGGAGACGGGAGTGGGTATGGGGCTGGGATCGCAGCGCGCCGCAATCGAAGATCCCGCCCTGGCGGAGACCTTCAACATCCGGGATTTTGCACCGGATGTGCTCCTATTCGCAAACCTAGGAGCGGTCCAGCTCAACTATGGATATGGCCCTGCGGAAGCCCAGCGTGCGGCCGATATGGTCAGGGCCGACGCGCTGGTATTACACCTTAACCCGCTTCAAGAGGCACTCCAGCCGGAGGGGGATGTCAACTTCAACGGCCTGTTGCTCAAGATCGAGAAGATCTGTCGCGGCCTGACAGTGCCGGTTGTGGTGAAGGAAGTTGGCTGGGGAATCTCGCCTTCGGTCGCCCGCCGGTTGGTAGGCGCCGGCGTAGCGGCAATTGATGTGGCTGGCGCCGGAGGGACTTCCTGGTCCCAAGTTGAGATGCATCGCGCCCAAGACCCGAAACAGGCTGCCATCGCGGCTGCTTTTGTGGATTGGGGTATCCCGACCGCGCAGGCGCTAGTCGATCTGAGGCAGGCGATGCCTGAAGTTCCCTTGATTGCCTCCGGCGGACTGCGAGGGGGCATCGACCTGGCAAAGGCGCTCGCTCTGGGCGCGAAGATTGGCGCGATGGCCGGTCCTTTCCTGCGGGCCGCAGTCGAGTCCACTGAAGATGTAATCGAGCTCATCGAGCGAACCGTAAATGAGCTGCGAATCGCGATGTTCGCCACCGGATCGTCCGACCTCTCCGCCCTCAGCAATGCCAAGCTAAGCTCGACTCCATGACTGACGAGGCACCCCTGATCTCGGGGATGCGGCAGGCAGTACAAGCGGACCTGCGCGGACTCGTCGACCACTTAATTACGGATCCCCAGCTCTACGAGATGGTGGAGCACCACTTCGGCTGGGCCAATGGTGCGCCCGCAGGCAAGGGCGTCCGGCCTTTGCTTTGCCTGCTCTGCTGCGCCGGGGCGGGCGGGCAGTGGGAGCGCGCCTTGCCAGCCGCCACCGCAATCGAATTGATCCACAACTTTTCCCTGATCCACGACGACATCCAGGACGGCAGCGAACTCCGTCGCCATCGGCCAACGGTGTGGAAGGTTTGGGGCGAGGCCCTGGCGATCAACGCCGGCGATGCCTTGTTCGCGTGCGCGCGCCTTTCTACCCAGCGCCTGGACCTCGATCCGCCCGGCGTTTTGACTGTACATCGGAACCTGGATGAAGCCTGTTTGGAGCTCACGATTGGGCAGCAGCTCGACCTGGCTTTTGACACCCGGTCCGACGGATCGATCCAGCGATATCTGAGGATGATCGAAGCGAAGACCGCCGCGCTGCTTGCTGCAAGCGCCGGCGCCGGCGCCCTGGTGGCAGGCGCTCGCGGACAACGCCTGCAGGCCTTCCAGTCATTCGGCCGCCAGCTTGGGATGGCCTTTCAGATTCAAGATGACATCCTGGGCGTGTGGGGCGTTCCCAACCAGACTGGCAAGGCGGTCGGCCAGGACTTGCTCGTTCGCAAACCTTCCTTCCCTGCCCTACATGCGCTCGGAAACAGTCGCCGTTTCCTTTCTCTTTGGAATGACTCTGACAGCGACCTGGGCGCCCTGCTCGGAGCACTCGAGGCCGCTGGTTCGAGGGAGGCGGCCGCACAGGCCGTTAGCGAACACACTGCCCGTTCACTGTCCAGTTTCGCCCAGGCTGAGCCAGCGGAGCCGGCCGCCACGGCCCTCCGCGGCCTGGCCGATGGCCTGTTAGAACGCCAATCCTAAGGCCTAATCTCCATAGAGCGACGGTTTCATTGCGTCGAAAGGTGCGCATGCTATAATCACCGTCGGTCGCTCCTTTTGTGCCTAGAAGGAGCATTCTTCTATGAAGAGGACCACTAAGGCCCTTTCGGAAACCTCTAGCGAGACCATTCAGCTCGGCCAGCTCGAACCCGGTATCACGCTTCAGGACAGGTACCTTATCCTTGCCTTGCAAGGCGCCGGAGGGATGAGCTCGGTCTACCGCGCGCGCGATTTGCACTTCCCCAACGTGACCAAGGCGGTGGCGGTCAAGGAAATGATCAACATGGCCACCGATCCAACCATGCATGAGATGATCGTGCGCAACTTCGAGCGGGAAGCAGATCTGCTGGCGACTCTGTCCCACCCCGCCATCCCTCGCATTTACGACTACTTCACTCATCAGAGCAGCTCCTACCTCGTCATGGAGTTTATTGAAGGCAAGGACCTGGAGGCCCTGCTGCGCGAGACTGACGGTTACGTTGCGGAAGATCAGGTGGTCACTTGGGCCATTGAGCTCTGTGACGTCCTGTACTACCTCCACAACCACAAGCCTCAGCCGGTGATTTTCCGAGACGTGAAGCCTTCCAACATCATGGTGGACAGCCACGGCAGCATCCGGCTGATTGACTTCGGCATCGCGCGGGTGTTTCAGCCGGGCCAGAAGGGGACCATGATCGGGACCGACGGCTACGCCCCTCCGGAGCAGTATCGCGGCGAGGCCTCTCCCGCTGGCGATCTTTACGCACTGGGCGCCACGCTCCACCATCTGCTCACCCACCGCGACCCGCGCGCCGAGCCACCCTTCTCGTTCTCCGAGCGCCCAATCCGCAAGATCAACCAGAGCGTGTCGACCGAAACCGAAGCCGTAATCAACACCGCATTGGCCTACGACCCAGCGGATCGGTTCTCGACTGCGGAGGCCATGAAGTCGGCTCTCATGGCTGCGGCTAGAGACACTGGCATTCTGGTGTCGCCGCGAACTGCGACTACCACAATCCGACCCCGCAACGAAGTCCAGGAAGTCTGGTCCTTCGAATGTGAAGATGAGATCCGCGGCTCGCCCCTGGTCGCCAAGGGCGTGGTTTATATCGGATGCTATGACAACAACCTTTATGCGTTGAAGGCCGACAGCGGAGAGTTCCTCTGGAAGTTCCCTACCGAGGGGGGCATCGTTGCCAAGCCGTCTTCGGACGGTGAACTGGTCTACGTCGCCTCCGAAGACACTCGGCTCTACGCGCTTTCGGTTGAACGCGGAAACCTGGCCTGGACCTATTATTCGGCCGGCCCGATCCGCTCCTCGCCCATTATTTCGGAGGGGCATCTCTTCATGGGGAGTGACGACGGCCGGCTGCACGTTGTCAATATGTTCAATGGGAATGCCGTCTGGAAGCAGGAGGTCGCCGGCCCTGTTCGGTCTACTCCGTTGATCACGGATGACCGAGTCTATTTCGGCTGCGAAAGCAGCGACTTCTACTGCTACGATTTTCGAGGCGACATGAAGTGGCGATTCGGGAAAGCGAAGCGGGCGATTACCTCCTCTCCGATACTGGTGGAGGGAATGCTGTACTTCGGTTGTAAGGACTGGTCCCTCTATGCCTTGGAAGCGGAAGCCGGATGGCAGATTTGGAAGTTCCGCATGGGGCAGCCAACCATCTCTTCACCGGTATTTGCCGAGGGCCGCATCTATATTGGCTGTGGCGATGGACGGATCTATGCAGTCGAGGCTCGCAGCGGTCGGGAGATCTGGCACTATCAGACTGAACATCAGGTCAACGGCTCGCCGATTATCTTTGAAGACTCGCTGTACTGCGGCTCGGTCGACAATTCGATGTATTGCCTGGACATGCGATCGGGCCGACTTCGCTGGCAATTCCAGACCGCTGGGCCGATCACTGGAACGCCCACAGTGGCCAACAATCGACTTTATTTCGGCTCCCACGACCACCGGGTCTATGCACTCCTCACCTAG
>CAYHJH010000015.1:0-17132 GCA_964356605.1 uncultured Anaerolineaceae bacterium | reverse complement strand
AGTTTGGGAATGCTAACCCCGGGGTATGTGGGCGTCAAGACTCGGGGGTGGAAGCGGCATCCGTCTGACCATCTTCGCCCGAGATCAAGACTTCGCGCGTGCGACCGCCGCTTTCGGCGCGGCCGACCAGCCCGAGCTCCTCGAGCTCATCCATCAGGCGAGCGGCCCTGGGGTATCCAATCCGAAGCCGCCGCTGCAGTAACGAGGCGCTCGCTTGGCCGGTCTCGCGCACTAATTCGATGGCCTGCTC
Organism: uncultured Anaerolineaceae bacterium; assembly: GCA_964356605.1. Taxonomy (GTDB): domain Bacteria; phylum Chloroflexota; class Anaerolineae; order Anaerolineales; family E44-bin32; genus JADFRG01. The sequence goes on along the minus strand of CAYHJH010000015.1, from coordinate 16,882 downwards.
GAGCACCACGTCTTGCTTGCTCAGCGCCTCCTGACGTACGAGGAAGTCTTCCCATGGTGGCGAAGCAGCGCGGGCGCCCTCTGGGCGCCAGTTGGAGATCAATCCCTCCAGCTCCTTGTCACTCACGTACACCCCTTGCAATCGGACCGGCGCGGCGGCCTCAGGCGCGAGGTACAGCATGTCGCCCTTGCCCAGTAACGATTCCGCTCCCGGACCATCCAGGATGACTCGAGAGTCTACGCTCGAGGCCACGGCGAAGGCGATGCGAGCCGGAAAATTCGCCTTGATCAATCCAGTCACGATGTCTGTACTGGGTCGCTGGGTCGCAACCACGAGGTGGATCCCAGTGGCTCGGGCCATCTGCGCCAGCCGCACGAGAGCCGATTCGGTCTGGTCTGGGGCCAGCATCATCAAGTCGGCCAACTCGTCGATCATGATGACCAGTCTTGGGAGCGTCTCACCGCCCTTGCGGCGGCCCAGCTTGCGGTTGTAGCCGGCGATATCTCTGGCCGAGGCGGACTCCAGCAGCTTGAAGCGCCGATCCATCTCGACCGTGCACCATCGCAGCACCCCGGCGATCCGGGTGAGGTTTGTCTCTACCTTTCCCATCAGGTGTGGCAGGCCATTGAAGCGCAGCAGTTCGACGCGTTTCGGATCAATCAACACAAAACGCAGGTCTTCGGGAGTGTTATTGATCGCCAGGCAGGTCGCCAGAGAAGTGATGCACACCGATTTGCCTGAACCGGTGGTCCCGGCGATGAGCAGGTGGGGCATCGAGGCCAAATCGGCCACGATTGGAGCTCCGGCCACGTCGCGTCCCATGGCAATCCCCATCGGCGCCCCAAGCGCTTCAAACTCCTCGGACTCCAGGATTGGGCGGAGGTGCACCCGCTCCTGTTTCCGGTTCGGAACCTCGATCCCGACGTAGGCCTTGCCCGGAACCGGCGCTTCAATTCGAATGGCCGGAGCGGACAGTGCCAGCGCCAGATCGTTCGCCAGCGAGGAAATCTGGGAAACCCGAACCTTGCTCCGGGTCACCGATCCATCCGGCGCCGGGTGCTCCATGTAACCGGGTTCGACCGCAAACTGGGTAACCGAGGGACCGGTGCGGAAATCGACTACTTTGGCCGGCAGTCCGAATTCATCCAGCGTCTTCTCGATCAACCCCGCGGCCCGGTTGATCTCTCGCGCGGTCACCTGTCTGGTCTCCCCGGCCTCAAGGAAATCCAAAGAAGGAAGCCACGCACCCCGTCCCTTAAAGGAGGTCTTGCTCGAGCCGGCGGACTCCGGCATTTTGAATTGCTTGCGGAACTGGGCCGGCACCCGGTGCTCTTCTGGGGCGCTGGCTGGCTGCGAGCGTGGATTGGCGATAGAAGGTAGAGGCGAGACCTGGGCTCGAGCAGTCTTCTGACTCCGATGGTCTTTGATCGCGAGGTGTGCGCCGACTCCAGAGATCAGCAGGAGCGCCAGGATCCGCCCAACAGAGCCGACCAGCCGAACCAAAGTGGCGGCGATCGCCCATCCCACGATTCCCCCTCCCCGGCCCATCTCGGCTTCTGGGAGGCTGTCGGCCATGACTGCGCTTAGCAAGCCGAGCAGTGGGAAGAAGATGATTTCCCCGGCGATGATCCGGCTCCAGCGCCAGGATCGACCGAAAAGCGCCCATCCCGCAGCCAGCGGGACGGCGAACGCCCCGACCCCGAGCCAGCGGCGGAGAAGAGCCACCCAGGGATCAACGAGGCCTCCGCTTGTGAGGCCGAGGAGCCCTAGAAAGGTGACTGCTACCGCGGCAAGCAGTGGAATCGCGAACAGATCTCGAGCAGTTCGTCGGGCAACTTTCATGAGCTGGAGCCTAAAGTGTCCCCTGCGGCTTCAAAAAAGGCAAGGCCGGGGTCGCCCAGCCTTACCTTGGCGCTGACTCACGTGCGGATCGTGTTTTGGACCCCGCCGAGGGGTCAACCCCGAGCCCGCCGAGGGGCCGACAGCTCAACCCCCCGAACTGGACTGCGCTGCTGCACGGGCCTCCCGCTCCATTTCAGCCATGGCTCGAGCGACCGATTCTATTGCCACCCTTTGCTTTCGATACAAGTCCGCCTCCGACATCGCCAATCGAGAGGCCACATCGCGCACCTTGCGACCTTCCAGGAACTTCATCTCGAGGATGTTGTACAGCATCCATTCACCGGTCAAGCGGCGCTCCCCGTGCGGACGAACCTGGTCGATGGCCCGCCGCAATGTCGCTCGCAAGGCGTTAACCGGGTTGCCATCGTGCTCAGCCACTGCCTCGCGGACGACCCGCAGCCGCATCAATGGGCTCTCCGTCAATCGCGGCCCGCCCCAATAATGCCCTAGGGCTTCCCTGACCAAATTTGCCAGATCTGCATCGCCCGGCAATTCCTCCATGGGTATTGTGAGTGCCTGCACACCGCCGTAGCGAGCGGCCGCCCGCATCCGCTGGATCGCTTCGACCTGTGGCACCAGCCGGTCCACGGCCGAGAACACCTCGCGCTGCAGTGCCCGATCGGTTAGTGCCACGGAGGCCCGCTCCCGAACCAACGACAGCGCTTCTATAGACTCAGTCTCGAGGTCGAGGTTGTCGGAGGTCAGATGCAGTCCAAGGACCCCAACCAGCTCCGCGGTATCAGTGGCCAGCAGCGGAGCCAGCCAGTAACGATCCCAGCGAAAGAGTGGTCCGAAGCCTGGCACTTCCTGTTTGCGATCGGTGATCAAGCTCGGAGGCGACACGGACGCGGCCTGGAGCGGATCGTCGGGCCCGACCGCCACCTCCAGCTCGACTCCCTGCTCGCCTATTGCGGCCACGAATGCGGATGGAGCACCGGTGAGATCACAGGCGGCGTTGAGGATCGCTTCCAGATACTGGCGCAGATCGCCGGTAGTCAACAGTCGATCTTCCAGCAGATGGAGCCGCGAGACATCGTCCCGGTCCTGGCCGTAGAACAACCAGCGTTCGATGGTCGGACGGACCAGCGTGATGACATACTGAAGACTCAGAATCGTGGCCACCATGAAGAGCGGCACTGCCCGGCTGTTCTCGAGCCCCAACCGCGCGCCAATCCGATCGACCACGACCGTGACTGCCAGGGTCGTTGAAGCCACCACTGGACCGCGCAGCAGCCATTGGAACAGCCTGCTTTTCACCACTCGATCTGGAAAGCTCACGCCAAAGTAGGCCACCGCATAGGTCATCATCACGATTTGAATGGCCACGGCCACGTTCAGCGCAGCCAGGGTCGCCCAGGTGATCCATGGCGCTTTCAACACAAAACTGCCGCCTGAAGTCAGGAAAGGGAACGCGCCCAGGAAAGGCGCCAGCGACCCGAACATGAGGTAGCGCATCCGGCGGCGACTGACCGAGGTCAGGCAGCGCTTGTAGGCGCGCCACAGGTTGTATCCGGTAAACGCAAGGCTTAGGAAAAAAAATCCGGCGAAGGCTGGGAAAAGACGTCCGGGCGAGAGGAATGCCACCGGACCCAGTTGATTCAGGTCCGCGACCAGCTCGTTCGTCAAAGCTGCGACCACGAAACTGGCCAGGCTCAGCAAGTAGCCGACCCGGATGATCCGATACCGCCGGCCGCGGGAGGGACGACCAGTCGCCGCCAAGAGCGCGTCGGACAAGTGCATGTAGCCCGCTGGTATGAAGGCGATCCCCACCCACTGGACGCGCAGCCACACTTGCTGCTCGCTCTCAAAGGATGCGGTTTCGGCCATGACATCGGTGGCGTACACCACCGCGAGGCAGCCGAGCAGCAGCGCCAGGATCCGGGCCGCCCGCTCCCTGGGATTGAAGGTGAGGGAATACAGAAGCAGAGAGAACGCGGTGACCGCGTTCCCGGCGTTCAGGATTTGATTCAACACCGGCAGGCCAGAGCCGAGGGCGTCGAGCATTCAGGGCCCTATTTCAGGTTCAAGGTGAAGAAGAGGGCGATCTCCTCATCCGGATAGAACTTGTCGTGATAGCCGGAGTGGACGAAACCGAGCTTCCGAACCAGGCTGATGCTGGGGAAGTTCTTGCTCTGCATCTCTAAGGTCAGCCTCCCCAAACCCTCGTCCAGACACCATCTCTTCGCGGCAGCCAACAGACGGGTGCCGATACCGCGGCGCCGGTGAGGTGCCGCCACCACCAGGTCGGTGACCCAGCCGGTGTTTGGGGCGAGGCCGCTGTCGAGGACCAGGTAGCCCACATACACATGGTCTGACTCCGCAAGCAAGATCTCCGAAGCATTAGTCCAATCATCGGCCAGGCGCATAGGATCTCGGGGATATTCGACCCGCATCTGCCGTGGGAGCCTGGCTTCTCGAAAGGTTACGCTCGTCTCCAGGGATCCGGCGGTCAGGGCCATCTGCCAGACATGGTCGGTCTGATAGCTGTGATCCATCGCCATCAGGGCGGGGATATCACTGGAGACAGCGCGACGGATTTGCATGTCGAGTCCGCCCTGACCGGTCAGCCGCTGGCAGGCAGCACTACCACTTCCAGTGCACAGGGCAGCGGCGCATTCCCGGCAGTGTCGGTGACTACCAACTGTAGCAGGTATACCCCGTTGACGACAAGGCTGGTGTCCCACGCGCCCAGCACATCGTCGGTCTTTGGCTCGGTCCCGGCGGTAATAACCTGCCAGCCGGCGGTCGGCTCGCTGGCTTTGATCTCGATCTTATAGAAGGCGAAGTTTACGATGTTGGCGGTGCCGCGAACCTCGACCAGACCTCGAATCTCCTGACCGAGAGAGGGGGTGGTGATCGTCGCAGCTGGGTTGAGGCAGCCGCTGCCATCGGGGGTTTGCGGCGGGATCACGGTGCCTGGCCCGCCGGTTCCGGTCGTCAGGAGTGAGATGGTCGGCACGAGGGTGGGTCTGGCCGCGGCAGGAATGGAAGGCACCAGGAAAGTCGAGACCAAGAAAGTTGCCAGGCCCGCCAGCCCGATCAGCCCCAACATTGCGAGCGCTCGGCCCCTCTGGGCTGTGGCCCGTTCTCGCTCGAGTCCAAACTGGGATCGGCGCACCTCCGCGTTCGATCGCAGCGCCAGCCGCAGGTACACTGCGAATGCTAGGACCAGGAGCGCGTAAATCCATCCTTGTAAAGAGGCGATCAGGAGCAGTGCCTCTTCCATACCAATCAGAGCCTACGCAGCACACCGCGGATGAGCCGTTCCAGTTTGGGGCCAAGCACCTTGCCCGCCTCCAAGACCTCCTCGTGAGTGGTCATCGTGTTTCCATCCAGATTGGCCTTGTTGCTGATTCCCGAGAGCCCTAAGGTTCGCATGCCACCGTGGCGTGCAACCGTAACTTCCGGGACGGTGGACATCCCCACCGCGTCTACTCCGATCATCCGCAGGAAGCGCAGATCGGCCGGGGTCTCGAAGGCTGGCCCACCCAGGCAGATGTAGACCCCCTCCCTTAGTGTGACCCCTTCACGCGCGGCAACATCCCTGGCCAGGGCTTGCAGCTCTCGATCATAGGCTTGGCTCATGTCTGGAAACCGGGGGCCAAATCTATCCAGGTTGGGCCCATACAGCGGCGATTGGCCCGCCATGCCGATCAGGTTGAGGTGATCCGTGATGAGCATGATGTCGCCCGGTTCGAAACCTGGATTGACCCCACCGGCAGCATTGGTCACGATCAATGTATCGGCGCCCAGCCGCTGCATCACTCGGATGGGCAACCCGATGCGGGCCATCGAATACCCTTCGTAATAGTGAACTCGGCCTTGCATCACGCACACCGGTACTCCCTCGAGCCTGCCGATCACCAGCCGGCCAGCATGGCCTTGGACAGTTGACTTCGGCCAGCCCATCAAACCGTCCGTGGGGATGGCCACTGCAGATTCGACCGCCTCTGCCAACCCCCCTAAGCCGGACCCCAGCACCAGGCCCACCTTTGGCTGCAGGGTGGCTTCGCGCCGGATGTTTTCCACCAACGAGTCGATCTCTTCCAAGGTCGGGATATCGTCAGAGTTCATTGCTTCGACGAGAGACGCACTCGGATCGCATTTGGACTGCTCAAACCAAGCATCGCCTGGATTTCGCGTTTGCTGTTGCCTTCTTGAAGCAGATGGCGAATCAGGGAATGACGCAGTGAGTGCGGTGAAATACCCTCCCCCAGACCAACTGCGGCCGCCCAACGCTTCACCACCAGCCAGAGGCCCTGCCGGCTCAGGCGCTTCCCGCGGAGATTGAGGAAGAGCGCCCGCTCTCTGGCGTCTCGAACGAGCTGTGGGCGCCCGGCTGCCAGATAACGACTCAGTGGCTCACCGGCCTGCCCCAACCGAAGTGCCACCGGCTCCGGACCGTGGCGCTGCACCGTTCCGGCCTTCATGTCCACGTCTTCCAGGTTCGTTTGGACCGCCTCAGAGGCCCGCATTCCGGCCGAGTAGAGCAGCGCGAGGGCGGCCGAATCGCGCAGGCCGCGAGGACTGTCTAACTTCTCGGGAGCGGCGAGCAAACGGCGGACCTCGTCCTCAGAGAGCGTTCTGGGGAGCCGACGTGGAGCGCTTGGAGGTCGAAGCTGGTCCGGAATGCGGCGGCTGATTGCGCGTTCTTGCTCAGCCAAGTAGAGCAAGAATGCTCTTGCGGCCGCCATTTTGCGCGAGACTGTCGATGGGAGATACCCTTGCGCTACCAACCAACCCGCATACTTGGCCACCATACCGGAGTTCAATTGCTGGGGCTTCACCGGCCCCCCCGCATTCGTACTGAGCACCTGTTCGAACTGACGGACGTCCGTGGCGTAGGCCGAAACGGTGTTCTTGGCGCGCTCCTTGTCTTCCTTCAAATGGCTTAGAAAGCGTTCGATGGCCGACTTCATTGGACTTTCGAGGCTCGAGGTCCGGGTATTATACATCTCGGAGCCCTACTTGTCATAAGTGTACTTTCGGGAGAGTTTAGTGTGCCCCCCGCCAGTCGGACACGCGGTCCAGCTGAGCCAGCCCCGCTTGCCCTAGCTGCACAGCCAGTGCGCCCAGGTTGTCTTCGAGCTGGTCCACGGTCCGGGGCCCAATGATGGGGCTTGTGATGGAGGGTCGCTTCAGCAGCCACGCCAGGGCAAGCTGGGACGGCGTGGCACCCACCTCCTGGCCAAGTGTCTCCAGGCTGGTGAGGATTCCCCAGTTGCGTTCCTGGCGTGTGTATTCTTCGAGTCGCGGACTTTGAGTCAGGCGGCCATCAGTGGGCGGCTGCTCCCCTTTCCGGTACTTGCCGGTGAGGAATCCACGGGCCAGCGGGCTATAGGGGATTACCCCAAGGCCATAAGTCTGGCAGACCTCCTCAAGCTCACGCTCAAACTCTTGCCGATCCAGGAGGTTGTATTCGGGCTGCAGGCAAACGAAGCGTTCGAGGCCGTGCGTGTCCGAAGTCCACAGCGCCTGCATCAGCCTCCAAGCGCTGTAATTCGAGCACCCGACATAGCGAACGTGTCCCTGATGGACCAGGTCGTCCAGCGCGCGCAGGGTTTCATCGATCGGCGTGTCGGTGTCTGGGGCGTGGGTCTGGTATAGATCAACATATTCGGTGCCGAGCCTGCGCAGCGAGGCATGCACCGCCTCCACGATGTGCAGGCGCGAGAGGCCTTGATCGTTTGGCCCCTCTCCCATCCGGCCGAGTACCTTGGTGGCCAGCACGAGTTGCTCTCGCCGCACCACCTTCTGGTCCAACCACTTGCCGATGATGCCCTCCGCGTCACCTCCCGGATTTCCCTCGACCCAGCGGGAGTAGACGTCGGCAGTGTCAATGAAGTTGACGCCTTGCTCGGCCGCTCGGGTCAGGACCTGCAGAGAGGTGTGCTCGTCTGCCGTCCATCCGAATTGCATGGTGCCAAGGCACAATGCGGAGACCTTGAGTCCGGTCTGTCCTAGGTTGCGGTATTCCATGTGTGACCTCCCTTCGTGTGGACCGGCTGCCTAGCCTACCACGCCTGGGCCCACTGCACGCGGCTGGGAAGCCCAGGACCCTCGGCCGCGGGTGAGCTTCTTCCATTTCGCACTGCCCTGCCTCTCCTGGAGGTCGTTTAACAAAACCTCGGCCTGTCGGCCGAGGAGCTTCAGTCCAAGCTCTTAGACGAGATTTCCGGTTTTGTCGGTGACGCCCCTCAGAGCGATGATATTACCCTGATGGTGCTGGCGCGCGACCCAGCCTCCTAACGGCTCTTCCGCATCATCAGCCGGTTCCCATCCCCCGGAATCCGCTCAAACTGAACTTCATCCATAAAGCCGCGGATCAGACGCAGCCCGACGCCCCGAAGAGGCAAGTCCTCTAATGGGACACTGTAGTTCGCCTGCGGGACCTTCGAGGCGTCGAACGGCTTGCCCCAATCGAGCAAGACTACTGTCACTCCACCATCGTCCGCTTCGATTGCGCACTCGATCTTGCCATCCCCATTGCCGCCATATCCGTGCTCGATGATGTTTGTGGCGGCTTCATTGGTCGCCAATTCCACCGCGTAGGCGGCCGAATCGTCCAGCCCCGCCGTCTTCGCATTGCTGGAAACAAACTCGCAGATCCGCGCGAGGTTCTCGTAACGAGCCGCGAAAGTAGCCTTCGGCATTTCTGCCCCGAAGTCTGAGCTTAGAAGCCCCCCACGGCAGCTTCGACACCCTCGAAAATTTTCATGAAATGCATGAGCCCGGCCAGGTCGAGGGTCTTCTTGATGTTATCGTTCGGACTCGCCAACACCAAGTCACCCTTGCTGCGTCGCCGGGCGCGCTTCTGGGTCTCGAGGAGCACCCACACCCCGCTGCTGGACAGGAACTCAACTTCGCTCATATCAAAGATGAGCTTGTTGCGCCCATCATTGAGCAGGGTGTCGAAGGCCTCCTTGAGCTCGGGCGAAGAATGGCTATCGATCCTGCCCGAAGCCTTGACCACATCCACCTTCTTTAAGCGGGTCGTCTCAACCATTGCTCCTCCCAATTCCAACAATCAGCGAGAGTCTATCTTCTCATCCGAATGCGAGAGCGTCAATGGCCAGGGCGACGAACACCCCTGCCAGGTAGAGGCTCGAGTAGCGATACATACGCCAGGCGAGGCGATTCCCGCCGCTTCGCTGCAAGACCCAGGCGTACCGTATCAATCCGAGGCCGAGGGCCGCGGCAACCAGGGTGAAGGCCGCGCTCCCGAGCCCGACGAGCGGCAGCAGGATGGTCAGGGCGACCACCTGGAAGCTGTAGAGCAGGATCTGCTTGCGAGTTTCCACTTCCCCATGGACTACCGGAAGCATCGGGATGCCGGCCCGTTCGTAGTCGGATCGCTTGAGCAGGGCCAGAGCCCAGAAGTGCGGCGGGGTCCAGAAAAAAATCACCGCGAACAAAAACAACGCCGGCACGGTCAGGGAACCGGTGGCGGCGGCCCACCCCACCAGGGGAGGAATGGCGCCCGCGCCTCCGCCGACGACGATATTCTGCGGCGTCGCGAGCTTCAAGAGCAAGCTGTACAGGACGGCGTAATACAGTATTCCCGCCAGGGCCAGCGCTGAACTAAGCAGGTTTACCCCAACAGCCAATATCAACAACCCTGCAGTGCACAGCACAAGGCCTAGGACCAATCCTTCGACTGGCCTTAGGCGCTCGTCCGCCAGCGGTCGGCGCATGGTCCGTGCCATCCGGCGATCGACGCTCCGATCGATGTACTGGTTGAGTGCACCTGCACCGCCCGCGGTGAGCCCGCCCCCGAGCAAAGTCAGAGCCACGGTGCTCAAGGGCGGCATGCCGGCCGCGGCGACGATCATCCCGCATAGTGTGGTCACCAGCAGCAAGGCGACGATCGCCGGCTTGGTTAGCGCGACGTAGTCCGCCAACCGTGCGGTCCAGGCATTCCTACGAACGTGCGGGATGCTGGCGGTCATCTTTTCTCCGCCCCTAAGCCAACTCGCGGACCGTGGACTTGCCACTCCGCCAGGCAAAATACAGGTTGTACAAGAACAGGAACGCCGCACCGGCCAGCATGAGTGCTCCGCCGGTCGAGGCGAGTTGGAAGAGCTGTCCGTCGGGATCGAAATCGAACACCCGACGCGGCGTGCCCAGCAGTCCGAGAATGAACATCGGCAAGAAGGCCATGTGCACCCCGCCGAAGTGGGCCAGGAAGTGCAGCTTGCCAAGCCTCTCATCGTAGCCACGGCCGGTGATCATCGGGAAGGCGTAGTAGATCCCTGCGAACAACCCGGACATCACTCCTCCGAACAGGGCAAAGTGCGAATGGCCAAGCACGAAGTAGCTGTCGTGCAGCTGGAGGTTAGCCGGTATGGAGGCGAGCACCATGCCGCTCAATCCAGCCAGCAAGAACATCGAAATGAAACCGAGCGCGAACAACATGGGAGTGTCGAATTGGACCCTGCCGGTCCAGAGCGTCGCCAACCAAGCGAACAGGATGAACCCCATGGGAATCGCCACCGCCATCGACGCGATCATGAATGGAACCCGAACGGATGGGATCAGCCCACTGGCGAACATGTGCTGCCCCCATGAAAGTAGCCCCAGCCCGGCGATCGCAAGGGTCGCCATTGCAACCGATCGATGAGCCACCAGCGGCTTGCCAGAATACTTCTGGATAATCTCAGACACAACGCCAATTGTCGGCAGCAGCATGATGTAGGTAGCTGGATGGGCGAAGAACCAAAACGCGTTCTGCCACAAGGTCAGTCCGAGGGAAGAGGCCAAGAACGTCGACCCGGCGATCAGCCGATTGAGCACCAGTGTGACCAGGCCCACCAGGAGAATCGGGGCTGAGATCAGCGCCAGAGCCGAACTCGCCAATGTGGCCCAGCCGAACTGAGGCATTTCCCATATGACTTTGCGACGCCCGCTGAGAACAGTGGCCAGGAAGTTTGTGGAGCTGAACCCTAAGGAGAGGACCACGCTGATCAGGCTGACCGCCCACAGAGTCTGGCCGAACCCGCTGCGCTGGACCGAAAGTGGGGCGTAGGCGGTCCATCCGGAGGAGGCCCCTCCAAAGAAAAAGCTCACCAGGATCAACAGGCCGCCAAGTGGCATCAACCAGAAGGCGAACGCGCCGAGTCTAGGCAGGGCCATCCGGTCTACGCCAAGCGCGCGCGGCAGCAGGGCATGAGTGAGGCCTGCGATCGCCGGCATCAGCCAGAGGAAGATCGTGATCGACCCATGATTGGTGAACAGTCGAGAATAGGCATCGGCACCCATCAAGTCAACTGCGGGAAGGCTGACTTCGGCCCTCAGCCCAAGCCCCAGGGCTCCCCCCAGCAAGAGGAATGCGAAGCTGCTCACCAAGAACTGAACTGCTAGAATCTCCGAATTCGTGCTCGGGCGGAGATATTTGAGCGAGATGCGGCTCATCACCCTTCCCCCCCGCCCGTCTGAAGCCACTCTTCGAAACTGGCGGCTTCCTCCACATGAACGGAGGCGATCATGTCCGTGTGACCAGCCCCGCAGAGCTCCGCGCACACGGCCTCAAAACTCCCAGGCTGCAGTGCTGTCACCGTCAGCGAAGTGACCCGGTCCGGCAAAGCGTCGACTTTGCCGCCGAATGCCGGCACCCAGAAGGAGTGAATTACGTCCAGGGAGGTGAACTCCAATACGACTGGACGGCCCACGGGAAGATGCAGTTCGTACGCCGTCACCCCACTCGCCGGGTAGTAGAAATCCCACTCAAACTGGCTGGCCGTGACCTCCACCCTCAGAGGATCGCTGGCCGGCGCTTCCATTTCCAGCAGAACCCGAACCGAATAGACGCTAAGAACCACCACGATCACCGCAGGGATCGTGATCCATATCAGCTCCAGAGAACCGCCTGGATTCGCGAGGGCTACCGGAGTGCGGAAGAGCCGCCCCCGGACGGCCGCAAAGAAGAGCAGCCCCTCCACTCCGAAGAAAACCGCCGCCGCCAAACCGAACAAGACCCTGAGCAACTGGTCTACCAGCTGGGCTCGCTCGGTCGCGACCTGCGGAAGGGGCCGCACAAACGTTGCCACCAGGACGCCGACGACGACCAAGGAGAGAATGAGGAGGGTGATTGCTAGGATATTTCGTTCGCGCACGGATATCGAGCTGCTAAACTGGCTACCTCGGAATCGAGCATGCGGGGCGCACGGTCCGCGGCCGGGGTCTGGATTTCAACGATGGCCGGATGTCCAATCCCCCCCACGGCGGCCCGTATCTTATCATCTGTCGCCGTGAATTCGCCCAACTCCCGCTCGGGTCGGCTTGCTTGCACTTCGGGACGCGCCGGCTTACACTCACTCGCCAACTGGAGGAAAAGACCGATGGATACTCGTCAACGCCTGTACGCACTGCTCATCCTATCGCTCGGAGTTGTACTCGCCGGCTGCGGTGGTCCGAAGACGGCGGAACTGTCTGTGTCTTTGTCGGAGTTTGCCTTTTCACCGTCGAGCGCTTCCGTACCTGCCGGCACGGAAGTCACCCTGACGCTGACCAACAGCGGGACGATCGAGCACAACTGGGTCCTGTTGGACGCTGGCTATGATGCCTCTGCTCCTTTCGACACCGATGACCAGGCAGAGGTGGTGGCGGAAACCAAGGTCGCCGCAGGTGAGACCCAGACGTTCTCCTTCACCGCGCCATCCACGGCCGGTTCGTACCAGGTGGTATGCAGCATCCCAGGACATCTAGAGGCCGGCATGAAGGCCACTTTGACCGTTGGAGGGTAATTCAACTTGCGACGGCCGTTTCTCAAGGGCGAGCCACATCTGACGGATGCCTTTGTACTTGCGGCGGAATTCGGCCGGATCCTGCTGAAGGGTGTCCGCCGTAAACCGCGGGAGCAGGTCCGCTAGCAGCCGGTCCATTTCTTCCAATTCAATCCAGCCTTGCTGGAGGTACACAAGCACGACCTGATAATCCGGCTCATCGCCGCGAGCGGGTTCTTGGCGAAATGATCGCTTCCGAGGCCACGAACAACCAGATGGCAAACTTGGTGGTCGCGACGCCGCGCAGCGGGCTGGTTGGATGCTCCACGGCGTGTTCCACGGGTTCGGTCTCCTCAGTACTGGGCAAGCGGAAGCTGCTTGGCTTCCTCCAGCTTATCAACCCCAATCGCCAGCTCTGTGTAAGCATCGGCGGTGTCCAACACATAGATCGTGTCGATGTTGATATTGGCTTCCCAGAGCACTCTCGCGAAATCACCAAGCGCTCCAGGCCGGTCTGCCATGGTGACCGTCAGCACCTCCCGCTCCTCAAAATCGGCATGGACCTCCTGGAGCTTGGCACGGGTGGCGTCTATGTCGCTCGTGATCAGCTTGATCACGCCCTTTCCCGCGCAAACCATGCCGGCCAAAGAACGGATGTTGACCTCGGCTTCCCCGAGAGCTTTGGAGAGGAATGCCAGGGAGCCGGGCCTGTGTTCCAACCTGACCGTAAATTCGGTAGCGATTGTCGGCCTCCTAACCTGAGCGTCCGTTCAGTCTGAAGCGGAGCTGACCGCCGCCCGAGCTATCTCTTTGACCCCTGCTGGTCTCGGCCCAAGGACGAGCTGATCTTGCGGCAGCCAATCCATTTGAACCCAGAGGCGATCTGAACTCGCAGGGCCGCCGGTAGACCGTCGGCATCTTGTGAATCCCGTGCGGGCGCGGTGAGCTCGCCGTCCTTTCCAAGGTGTTCGATTGCCACGGACCGGCGGCCGCGACCTTGCCGCGCGCCAGGCTGTCGAACAGATTGACGAAGAAAATGACCTGCGTAAAGGCTATGAAGGTCATCCCAAACAGCGGGCGTCCGAGAACCGCCGGCAGGATGAAGGAAAACATCGCCCCCAATACTATCGGCCCGCCCGCGTGGAGGATCAGTCCGACCAGCAGGCGAGCAAGTTGAACCTCCCAATCTCATTGAGCGGCTGAGACTGGAGCTGGCGAAGGACTGCCGCCGCTACCAGATTGAATGGCAGCCAAATTCCCACTCCGTTCACCAGTCCGTAGCCTGCCCCGACAAGGGCAACCCCCAACCCACCAATCAGACCTCCGATGATCCCGACTGGATTCGGATACACCGACTCCGGCCAAACGGGATGGCTAACCTCAATCCTGTCTAATTCCGGGCCCCTGCCTGTGTGCCGTCGGCGGCATCGAATCTTCGCGGATCTTATCGGTAATGCCGAACGTAAGTCTACTCTATCCTGGTGCCGCGCTTTTCCTTGACACTCGACGTGATCTCCATACAATTCGCCTGTCCCCTTGTTCACAATGTCAGTCTCCCCTCTGCTCCGCGCAGAAACCGATGGCCGAGCGCCAGACTAGCCAGCCTGCTGAGGGTATCCATTGGGCCGGCGCTCCCGGCGCGGCGATCTTCACGCTGCTCGTGATTGGGAGCGGCCTTCTGGTAGGCCGCTTCGTCCGATTGATGCCTCCAATCGCGTCGGAGGAGGCCGTTATGGTCGACGGTTTGTTCCGGACGATGCTCGGGATCGCAGCCGCCCTCTTCCTCCTGGTGCTGGGATCGTTGCTGTATGTCGTGTTCCGATTTCGCCGTCGGCCTGGCCATGAGGGCGAGGGGATGCCCATCCATGGCAGCAACCGGCTGGAGGTTGCCTGGACCATCGTGCCCGCTCTCATTGTGTTCTGGTTGGCCGCCTATAGTTCGCAAATCCTTCTTCAGCTCAGAGCTGAACGCAGGGATGCCTTGCAAATCAATGTGATTGCCAGGCAGTTTGTCTGGCAGTTCGAATATCCCGAATTTGGAATCGTTTCCACCGACCTGCATGTTCCCGCCGATAGGCCTGTGCGGCTGGAACTCCTGTCGCAGGATGTTATTCATTCATTCTGGGTACCCGCGTTCCGCATCAAACAAGACGCATTTCCTCAGAGATCGACGGTCGTGAGCTTCACTGCCAATCGCCCGGGAAAATACCCGGTCGTGTGTGCCGAGCTGTGCGGCGCGGGACACGCCGTCATGCGGAGCGAGGTTGTGGTCCACGAGGCCGAGGACTTCACCCGCTGGGTCGAGGAGCAAACCGGATGAGCGAACCTCGAGCCCGCAAGGGCCTGCTCCGACATGGGGCACATTCCTGGCGCGACTACTTTGCCTTCAACACCGACCACAAGGTCATCGGCGTTCAGTACCTGGTGACCACCTTTGTATTCTTCCTCTTCGGCGGACTGCTGGCGATGCTCATTCGATTCGAACTGCTGGACCCGGCCAGCAGCCTGGATCCGACCGACTACAATGCGATCTTCACGCTCCACGGGTCAGCGATGATCTTCTTATGGGCGATCCCGGTGGGGGCGGGGTTTGCCAACTACCTGATCCCGCTCATGATCGGAACCGATGACATGGCTTTCCCTCGGCTCAACGCGCTCAGCTTCTGGCTGCTCTTGTTGGGCGGAGTGACGATTCTACTGGGGAACTTCCTGGGCCAGGCAAACACCGGCTGGACCGCCTATGCCCCACTGAGTCTGCAGGCGCCGGTCGGTCAGTCGCTTTGGGGCCTGGGCGCAATCTTGATCGGGACCTCCTCGCTGTTTGGAGGGATCAATTTCCTGGTCACGATCGGCCGGATGCGGACAACCGGTATGTCGTTGGGGAGAATGCCCCTGTTCTGCTGGGCGATGATCGCAACCTCGCTGTTGGTGGTGCTCGCCACACCGGTATTGACCGCAGCGTTGATTCTGCTGCTCTTGGAGCGAACTCTAGGGATGACCTTCTTCCAGGCGGCCAGCGGAGGGGATCCGCTGGCGTGGCAGAACTTGTTCTGGTTCTATTCGCACCCGGCGGTGTACATCATGATCTTGCCAGGAATGGGAATTGTGTCGGAAATCCTGCCCGTGTTCAGCCGCAAGCCGATCTTTGGCTACCGGGCGATTGCCGGTTCCTCGCTGGCGATCGCGATCCTGGGCTTCCTCGTCTGGGCTCACCACATGTTCACCACTGGCATGAGCCCGGCAATGCAGATCACCTTCATGGCGACTTCGATGATTATCGCCGTGCCGACCGGGGTCAAAGTCTTCAACTGGTTGGGGACCATGTGGGGCGGTGTGCTCGACTTCAAGACGCCGATGCTGTTCGCCATCGGATTCATCGCGATGTTCGTGATCGGTGGCCTGAGCGGGATTTCACTCGCTTCTGTTCCGGTGAACATCCATGTGCAGGATAGCTACTATGTTGTCGCCCACCTACACTACGTGCTGTTCGGCGGGGCAGTTTTCGCCATCTTTGGCGGAATGTATTTCTGGTTTCCCAAGGTCACCGGCCGGATGTATGACGAGCGCCTGGGGCGACTGCATTTTTGGCTGACGCTGATCGCCTTTAACTTGACCTTCCTGCCCATGCACTGGGCAGGGCTGCAGGGCATGCCGCGCCGAGTGGCGTCGTATTCGCCAGAATTCCAGGGTGTGAATCAGCTCGCCAGCGCCGGAGCCTTCCTCATGGGCCTGGCCATGCTTGTGTTCTTGTTCAATATGATCGTCAGCTGGGTACGAGGGACCCGGGCCGCCGGAAACCCGTGGAGCGCGCTCAGCCTGGAATGGCAGACGACCTCCCCTCCTCCACCAGGCAACTTCGCAACGCCGCCCATAGTGACGCACGGTCCCTACGAGTACGGCCAGCCTTGGCCGCCAATTCTTGAAGATGCCCCCGCGCGATAAAGCCAAGCCCCGCGCCTACTGGCGCGGATTCTTGACGATCCTCGTGCTTGGCGTGTTGACCGGATTTGAGTTCAGAATCAGCAGCGACCCAATCTGGCCGCTCATCCTCATCGGGCTTGTGAAGGCGGGCTTGATCTTGCAGTTCTTCATGCATATCACTCGAGTATGGAAACCGGAATAATCTCCTCGCGGCCCGCCAGTGAGCGCGGCCGACTGGGACTGTGGCTCTTTTTTATTTCGGAGGTATTCCTCTTCGGAGCATTGCTGGCAATGCGATTCCACCTCTGGGGAGCGACCCGGCCAGACCTGGACCAGCG